>JBEIQZ010000537.1:0-4347 GCA_040376255.1 Alphaproteobacteria bacterium | reverse complement strand
GGGGCGCCGTACCAGGCGAGGATGGTGGCGGTGATGTCGGTGAGGTCATGGCCGCCTCCGCCTGAGAGGGCGCGGCTGCTTAGCAGTACGCCCGGCACCACCTCCGGCGCCATCAGGTGGTTGCCCGACCACCGGGAGGTGTTGTCCTCGATCTGCGCCGCCAGGACGTCGCCGAGCGTCGACTCGTCAGAGTGGCCGTAGCCCCGGTCGTAGCCTACCACCAGATCGGGCGCCTCCGCCACCCGCGCCCCGTGGTAGACGTCGACGCCGCGATCCACGCGCAGGATCACGCGGCGGGGGGCCGGGGGTGCCGGAGCGGGCGCTGACGGATCAGCAGACGCCGGATCAGCCGGGGCGGGCGCGGCGGGGGGCGCGGGCGGCGCGTCCATGAACGCCAGCAGCTCCTCGCGGAGCTTCGCCGCCAATTCCGGCACCTGCGCGGGCGGGACGATGCCCTGCGCCTCGCGCCCGGCGACGTTGAAGTAGACGGCGTTGAAGCCGAGGGCGTAGGCGCGGGTCTTCGACCAGTCCACCTCATCGAACACCAGCCGCCCGGTCGTCTTGCCGTCCTTCAGCACGAGCCAGCCGTTGTCGCGCAGCCAGGCGTTGAGGTGGACCTTGCGCGTGAACGGCTGGAAGCCGTGATCGCTCATCATCACGATCAGCGTGTCCTCCGGCAGCTTCGCCATCACCTCCCCGAGCAGCCGATCCACGTCGCGGTAGTAGCCCTCGATGTCAGCGGCGTGGCGGGCGGCGGACGCCGGCTCCCAGGCGGGGTGGTGCGGGGCGTCCGGGTACTTGGGGTCGCCGTGGCGCCAGAGCATGTGGCACTGGAGGTCGATGTCGGAGAGGTAGAAGAACGTCGCGTCGCCGCGCCCGAAGCGCGAGAGGGCGAGGCCCATCATCTTCTCGGCGTCCTGCTGGACGAGGGCGACCTGGGAGACGTAGTCGTCGTCGTTGAAGGTGCCGTCCTTCAGCGCGTTGGTCTCCTCCGGCATGCCCTGGGAGTAGAAGGTGCCGAGGTTTTCCGCCAGCTCCGTCGCGAAGTCATCGGGCGTGGAGAGGGGCTGGGCCGGATCGCGCGGATCGATGTTGACCGGGGAGGCGTAGAGCGCGAAGCCCGGACGCAGCTCCTTGGCGTAGAACCGCACCTGCCCGGTGAGCGGCATCGCCCCGCCCGGCAGCGCGTCGAAGCTGACGGACATCCACTCCGTCCACTCGCCCTCCCTGACCACCGCCTCCGCCGTCCCCGCCCGGATCAGCGCCACCTCCTCCTCCGGGTCGATCCAGACCTGCACCGGGACGGTCAGGTAGTCGCCGTCGCCGGGGATCTGGCCGGGCTTCAGGTGGAAGACGTCGGGCGCGCCCTTCAGCGTCCCCTTCACCGTGTCGCCGATGCCGTCGAGGTCGAGGTCGTCCACGCTGACGAGCTGGATATCGCCCTTCAGCTCATGGCCGGGCGGCGCCACCGGCGGGCGGTCGGTGTACCAGGTGTAGACGCCGTAGCCGCCGCGCATGTCCACCGTCCCCATGCCGGACAGCGTCTTCGCCTCAGAGGCGGGGACCGGGTAGTTGCCCGGGATGCGGTAGACCTCGACGTCCACCCCGCGCGCCTGGAGCAGATCCCACCACGCCGCGCCGGATCGGTTGTTGAGCACCTCGTCGCCCGCCACCACCGGCAATTCATAGCCGAACACCGGCACCGACATCCCCGGATCGTCGACCGGCAACGTAGCGGAGGAGATCGGGTGGTAGGTCGCAGGGTCGCGGTGGACGAAGTCGTAGACCCCGTGGCCGCCCGGATCGAGCCCGGTGACGAAGTTCGACCACGCGACGGGGCTCTGCGGCGGGTTGGAGGTGCCGAGATCCTGGAAGCCCCCGGCGGCGGCCAGCTTCGCCGCGTTCGGCATCTGCCCCGCCGCGATCATCCGGCGCAGGATCTCCGGATCCATCCCGTCCACGCCGAGGATGAAGATCCCCGGCTGATCGGGGGCCGCCGGGCCGCCGCAGCTCAACAGCCCGCCTGACATCAGCCCGCCCAGGATCAAGCTATACATGTGTCTGCCCCCTGATCAGCGCACCCGGCGCGGCGCCCGACTGGGACAGCGTCGCCGGATCGGGCGGGCCGCCCACCGTCGCCTGCTCCCCCTTCGCGGCGAACAGCATCCGGCCCTGCATGTAGCCGGGCGGCTTCTGCCCGAACAGCGAGAGGATGGAGAACGGGATGTCCTGGATGTGCGGCGTCGCGGTGAGGATCTTCCGGTTGCAGAAGAAGACGCCTGGCACGATGGACGGATCAACGCAGTGATCGCCCGACCAGCTCTTGGTGTTGTCGCTGAACACCTCCGCCGTGGTCGATCCGGTCGCGCAGTCCCAGGAGTTGCGGTAGCCGCCCTCATAGCCGACGAGAATGTCGGGGGCGTCCATGCGGTACGGCCCGTCGAAGCAGAGGAACGCAGCCTCGGCCTTGCGGACGGCGCGGGCGCCGGTCTGCGGGTCGGTGAGCTGCTCCAGCTTCGCGCAGATCTCGCGGACGAGCGCCTGGTACTCGGCGCCCTCCTGCACGATGCCCGACTTCTCGCGCCCGGCCCGGTTGATGAACATCCCCGTCAGCCCGAGCGAGAACGCCTTTGTGCGGCTCCAGTCCACCCCGTCGAACCACTCCCCGGCGGTCATGCGCTCCGGCTGGCCCGCCTCCTGCTTCAGCACCAGCCAGCCGTTGTCGCGCAGCCAGGCGTTGAGGTTCACGCCGCGTCGGAAGTTCGTGAAGCCGTGGTCGCTCATCACGATCACCGTCGTCTCCGGCCCGGACGCCTCCGCCTCCGCCATCACCTTCCCGATCACCCCGTCCATATGCGCATAAACCCGCTGGATCGCGTCATCGTAGCCGGTGGAGGGCTTGCCTGCGTTGGCGGGGTGGGTGGGGTCGAGGTAGCGGTAGAACATGTGCTGGATGCGGTCGGTGGTGTCGAACACCGTCGTCACCAGCCCCTGCCGGGTGTGCTCAAGGGCGTCGAACAGCATCTTCTCGCGCTCCTCACAGAACAGCATCGCCTGGTCAAAGAACGCCTTCTCGTCGATGACCCGCTCGTTGAGCGCCCAGGTGTCCTCCGCCAGCCCCAGCGTGGCGAAGGCGCCGAACCGCTTGGCGAGGTAGACGGCGTAGACCTCGGGGTGGCTGATCGGCATCGCCGGGTTCTCCGGGTCGATGTGGATCGGGGTCATGTAGAGGTTGATGTCGGGGTCGAGCTGGCTGAGATAGAACCGCGCGATCCCCGACACCTTGACGCCCATCCCGGCCTCGAAGGTCAGGTGGACCCAGTCGGAGTAGCGGCCCTGCACCAATTCGAAAGACTCGCCGCCGTCGATGGCGACGAGGACGCGATCCGGGCGCACGGTGAGGGTGAACGGCAGCGTCATGCGCCCGCCGTCCTTGACCATGCTGTTGTCGGGGCCGACGATGCGGGAGCGGATGGTGTCGCCCTTCCGGCGCAGGACGGTCTGCTCGCCGCCGGTGAACGCGGCCTTGCCGTCCTTCTGGGCGGTGGAGAAGAAGCTGAACGTCCCCTGGCTGCCGCGCAGATCGGGGACGCACATCCCCGACAGCAGGAGGCCCCGGAAGGGGACGGGCGGGAAGGTGATGGGGACGCGCTGGATGATCGAGGGGATGTGGCGGTCGCCGAGGAGCTTCCAGAACGCCTGGCTCTTCTGGAGCAGCTTGATCTTCGGCTTGGAGAGCGGGATGATGTACTTCCCGATGTTCAGCACCTTCTCAGCCGAGCGGATGTCGGTGGAGGAGAGGATCGGGGCGTAGGTGCAGGGGTCGCGGGTGATGAAGTCGTAGATGCCGTGGCGCGAGGGATCGACGCCGGTGGTGAAGGTCGACCAGGCGACGGGGGACATCGAGGGGTTGCTGGTGTCGAGCGGGCGGAACACGCCGCTGTCGGCCAGCTTCTTCAGGTTCGGCAGCCGCCCTTCCTGCATGAAGCGGGTGGCGATGCCGGGGTCCATCCCGTCGAGGCCGACGACGATCACGCGGGAGCTGATGGCGCCCTTGTAGGGGTTCCCGACCCGGATCGTGCGGATCAGGAAGGTGAACGGCCAGAGCAGGATCGTCCCGACCGCGAGCGCGAACGCCGCGACCATCACCGCCAGCGAACCGGCGAAGGCGAACCCCGCGCCGGGGCCGATGTAGGCGTACGCGGGCAGCGGGCAGAGCAGCCCGAACAAGATCAGAGCAGAGAGGCGGTGGCGCGGCTTCATGAGGGGGGCGGACTATAGCCACTCATTCCGGCGCGGGCTACTGTCTTTTGCGGGGGTTACCCCCCGCATCGGGACGGCGCTGCG
>JBEIQZ010000406.1:0-5806 GCA_040376255.1 Alphaproteobacteria bacterium | reverse complement strand
GGTCACCCGGCGCGGGTGGACGATCCGCTCGGGAGCCAGGCGATCCCGTCGGATCAGGAGCAGATCTGTGAGCTGGCGGATGTGCTGGGCGCCGGGGCGGAGCCTGTGATGGACGCCGGGGCAGACGTTGGAGCGGATGCCGTGACAGACGTTGGAGCGGACGCTGTGACAGACGCCAAGGCGGACGCCGTGACAGACGCCGTGGCGGACACCGTGACAGACGCCGTGACAGACGCCGGGGCGGACACCGTGGCGGACACCGTGGCGGACGCCGGAGCGGGCGGTGCAGCCGGTACGCGGGCGGAGGCGGGCCGTCCCTGGCGTCCGGCGGGGAGCCGGGCGGCGGATCAGATCTTTGCGGAGGCGATGGCGCTGGCGGCGGGGCTGGCGCCGCTGCACCGCGCGGGGTTCGGGATGCGGCGGGATCAGGAGGCGATCCGGCAGGGGGAGGACGGCGGGGCGCTGCTTGTGGCGGCGGAGCTGTCGGCGGAGCGGTCGGCGGCTGAGCAGGCGGAGGACGTGCGCTTCGTGCTGCGGTTCGCGCTGGAGCAGGTGCTCGGGGAGCTGCCGGAGGTGCTGGGGCTGGAGGAGCTGGTGTTCCTGGTGCTGGGGACGAACCGGGCGATCCCGCCGGAGTTCCTGGCGGTCTGTCTGGACGCGCTCTCGAACGGGACGAGCGCAGGGATCTCCGACGGCGCGGCCCTGCTGCGGCGGCTGCAGGCGGCGGCGGCGGTGGAGGCGGAGCGGGAGGCGGCGCCGCACCGGCTGGACGGGCGGCTGTCGGTCGGGTTCGACACGCACATCGGCACGATGAAGAGCCTGCACGGGCAGACCAACCAGGACGCTTTTCTGGTGACGGGCGAGCCGGATCTGGCGCTGCTGGTGGTGGCGGACGGGATCAGCCTCTGCTCGGTGGGGTCGGGCGATCAGGCGAGCTGGATCGGGATGCGGACGCTGAAGCAGATCTGGGGGGCGCTCGGGTCTCAGCTCCGGGGCGCGGGTCCGTCGCGGGTCCACGGCTTCCTGGAGGCGGCGCTGCGGCGGGCGAACGAGGCGATCTGCGAGGCGTCGATGCAGCTCGCGGACGGGCAGATCGAGGGGCAGTCCCCGATGGGGACGACGGTGGCGGCGGCGGTGGTGGTCGGGAACCGCGTCCACCTCGCGGCGCTCGGCGACTCGCGGGCCTACCTCGCGGGGGCGCACGGGATCGCGCCGCTGACCTGGGATCAGAACCTCCGGGCGCTGCAGGTGCGGATGGCGCTCGCGGGCCGGGACGTCGACTGGCAGGAGAGCGGGCATGCGCTGGTGGGCTTCCTCGGCCACTTTGACGCGATGCTGCGCCCGGCGCTGCCGCAGATGATGCAGCGCACGCTGACCCTGCTGCCGGGGGAGCAGATGGTGCTCTGCTCGGACGGGCTGACCGACTACGCGGCGGAGGGGGAGGGGGAGGTCGCCGGGGTGATCCGGCAGGTGCTGGGGATGGGCCTCTCTGAGATGGAGTCGGCGCGGCAATTGGTGCTGGCGGCCAACCGGGGCGGCGGCGGGGACAACGTGACTGTACTTGTCTTCACTGTCTCCACAGAGGACGCGACCTCGGACAATACCCGGGACAATTCAGAGCAGATATCCTGATCGGACAACCGGGGGGAAACATGCAGGCAGGCAGAGCGCAACAGGCGGCTGAGCGGCGATCTGAGCGGGAGGGCTTCCGTGAGGCGCTGGCGGCGCGGGTGCTGCTGTTCGACGGCGCGATGGGGACGGAGATCTACGCGCGCGGGATCTATATCAACCGCTGCTACGACGAGCTGAACCTCAACCAGTCCGAGACCGTCCAGCAGATCCACGCCGCCTACCGGCAGGCCGGGGCTGACGTCCTCACGACCAACACCTTCGGCGCCAACGGTACCCGGCTCGCCGCCTTCGGGCTGGAGTCGCGGATGGCCGAGATCAACCGCGCGGGCGTGCGGCTGGCGCGGCTGGAGGCGCGGGATCGCTGCTACGTCGCGGGCTCCATCGGGCCGACCGGCGTGATGCTGAGCCCGGTCGGGAAGCTGACGCCCGGCGAGGCGTTCACTGCCTTCCGCGATCAGGCGGCGGTGCTGGCGGAGGCGGGCGTCGATCTGTTCGTGCTGGAGACGTTCAGCCAGCTCACTGAGCTGTGGCAGGCCGTCCGCGCCGTGCGGGCCGTCTCGGCGCTCCCCATCGTCGCCTGCATGTCCTTCGGGCTGGTCGGGCCGGGCCAGAAGCAATTGGAGGGCGAGAGCCCCGAGGAGGCCGCCCGCACCGTCCGCAATTGGCCCATCGACGTCTTCGGCACCAATTGCTCCAACGGCCCGCGCGGCGTCCAGCACATCCTGGAGCGCATGCTCGCCGTCACCGACATGAAGCTGGCCGCCATGCCCAACGCCGGGCTGCCGCAGGTCGTCGAGGGCCGCACCCTCTACCTCGCCGCCCCGGAGTACATGGCCGAGCATGCCCGCCGCTTCGTCCAGCTGGGCGCCAGCATCGTCGGCGGCTGCTGCGGCACCACCCCGCTGATGATCAAGGAGATGGCCGGGTTCATCCGCTCCGTCACCGCCGACCGCCGCCTGCCCGCGCCGCCTGAGGACACCCCCGCCCGCCGCGCTGTCCCGGCGCAGACGCCCGTACCGCCGGAGGAAAAATCCGCCTTCGGCAGGAAGCTCTACAGCGGGAAATTCTGCGTCAGCGTCGAATTGGAGCCGCCGCGCGGCGTCGAGGCGCTGAAGGCCGTCGAGGGCGCCGATCTGCTGAAGGCGGGCGGCGTCGACGTGGTGAACATCGCCGACGGCCCCCGCGCCATCGCCCGCATGGGTCCGTCCGCCCTCGCCCAGATCGTCCGCCAGCACGTCGGGCTGGAGTCCATCGTCCACTACTGCTGCCGGGATCGCAACCTGCTCGGCATGCAGATGGATCTGCTCGGCGCCCACGCGCTCGGCCTGCGGAACATCCTCGCCATCACCGGCGACCCGCCCAAGATGGGCACCTACCCCGACGCCACCGCCGTCTTCGACATCGACGCCATCGGCCTGATCACCTTCATCCAGATGATGAACCGGGGCCTCGACTTCTCCGGCCAGCCCATCGGCGGCAAGACCGCGCTGCTGGTCGGGGCGGGCTGCAACCCCGGCCACATCGACCTCGACATCGAGGTCGACCGCTACCGCCGCAAGATCGAGGCGGGCGCCGAATACTTCTTCTCCCAGCCCGTGTTCGACCCGGAGATCCTCTACCGCTTCCTCGACAAGACCGCCGCCTTCCCCGCTGTGCCGTTCCTCGTCGGGATCATGCCGCTCGTCTCCTTCAAGAACGCCGAGTTCCTCCACAACGAGGTCCCCGGCATGCAGGTCCCTCAGCGCATCCGCGACCGCCTCCGCGACGCCGGAGACCGCGACGCCCAGCGCGAGGTCGGCATCCTCGTCGCTCAGGAGGCGCTGAAGGAGGTCGCCGGTCACCCGCGCATCCAGGGAACCTATGTGTTCCCGCCGTTCGGGAGCTACAAGGCGGTGCTCCGGGTGCTGGAGGTGGTGCGGGACAGGATGACGCCTTAGTTGTTGGACGTCTTGCTTATTGTGAGAGTCCGTAGATGACATAGGCATACGGCACCGCGTTCCCGTTGTTGGCCGTCTCGTGCGCTGAGAACAGCATGTCCGCCCAGCCGTCCGCGTCGACGTCCCCGATGCCGGAGAGGGCCATCCCCATCCGGTAGTTGGTGGCGGGGCCGCTCCACCAGGCGGTCGCCGCGCCCGCGCTGACGCCGCCGGGGGTGACGGCGCCGGAGGCGGGGCCGTAGACGAGGCCGATCATGCCGGAATTGCTGGTGCCGACGTCCTCCTGTGGGATGCCGATCAGCAGGTCGTCATAGCCGTCGTTGTCGACGTCGCCCGGCCCGGCGACTGAGTACCCGGCCTTGTCCTCGGCGGTGAGGCCGGTGAGGGTGGCGGCGGCGACGCTGGAGAGGGTGGTGCCGGTGCCAAGGTAGAGCGAGACCTGCCCGACGTTGTTGGAGCCGGTGATGTCGTAGCCCGCCGCGCCGATCAGCAGGTCATCGTGGCCGTCGCCGTCGTTGTCGCCGACGGATGTGACGGCGGTGGTGTTGTCATTGGAGACGCTGAACGCCTCGAAAGAGATGTTGGTCATCGACCAGTCGGCGGCGGCGGTGGTGAGGGTGGCGCCGCTGAGCGGCGCGTCGAAGACGTAGACCGCCCCGGCGGCCGCGCCGTTGGCGCCGATCAGCAGATCGTCGACGCCGTCGCTGTCGCGGTCGATGCGCCCGATGGAGGAGCCGAGGTAGCCGCTGGCGGTAACGCCGTTGATCGTGGCTTCGAGCGCGCCTGATGTCGCGGTGGTGTAGCTGCTGCCTGCGGCGAGCGTGCCGCTCACGAGGTAGACCGCGCCGCCCGCCGAGGCGCCCGTGTCGGCGCCGGGGACGCCGAACGCCCAGTCGTCGACGCCGTCCCCGCCGAGCATCGGGCCGAGCCCCGCGACGCTGTAGCCGAGCCAGTCGTCGCCGCTGCCGCCGGTGAAGGTGATGTGCCGCCATGTCGCGTTGTCGTCGGTGATGAGGGCCGTGCCGTGCGCCGGCGAGCCACGGAAGATCGTGAGCTGGCCGACCTGATCGTTCCCGGCGCCTGAGCCGCGATCCGCGAGCGGCGCGCCGATCCCGAAGTCCCCGATCCCGTCCGCGCTGACGTCCCCGACCACGCCGAGCGCGGCGCCCGCGCGGAGGTCGGTGTTGCTCGCGGTGATCTGGAAGATCGATGTCCCGGTCAGCGTCGCCGGGAGGCCGCCGCTCCCGCCCGGCAGCAGCCACACCTGCCCCTCGTTGCTGTCCTGGCTGACGTCGTAGCCCCGATCCCCGAGCAGCAGATCCGGCATGCCGTCGCCGGTCACATCGCCGGATGCGGCGGTGCTGCCGATGCTCCCCTTGCGGTTGGTGACATAGGTGTAGCTGATATCAGCCAGAGCGATGCTCTCGGTGCCATCGTAGCGGCAATCGTCCGCGCCGTCGCAGTCCTGATCCAGCATATCCTGACAGATCTCCGCCGCGCCCGGATAGACCGTGGCGGCGCTGTCGAGGCAGTCGCCTGCGGCGGCGGTGTAGCCCGCCGGGGCCGAGCAGGCGATCACCGTCGCCGTCCCGCCCCATCCGTCGCCGTCGCCGTCCACATAGAAGGAGAGCAGCACGCCGTTGTCGGCGACGCCGTCGCAGTCCTCATCGTCGCTGTTACAGACCTCCGCCGCGCCGGGGTGATCGCCCGCGTCGGTGTCGTCGCAGTCGGTGGCGGTCGCGACATGGCCCGCCGGGGCGGCGCAGGCGGAGGTGGTCGCGGCGGCGCTGCCGTAGCCGTCTGCGTCTGCGTCGGCGTAGAAGGTGAGCAGCACGCCGTCGTCGATAGCGCCGTCGCAGTCCTCGTCGTCGCCGTTGCAGGTCTCGGCGGCGCCCGGATAGTCTCCGGCGTCGGCGTCGTCGCAGTCGGTGGTCAGGTCGGTAGCGGCGCCCTCATAGGCGTCGGCGCAGTCGGCGTCGGCGCTGGCGCGGGTGTCAGCGGTCGTGTCCAGATAACCGTCATCATCGTCGTCGTCGTAGCAGGTCTCCAGCCCGTCGCAGTCCTCGTCGTCGCCGTTCCCGACGGACTCTGCCGCGCCGGGGTGATCGCCCGCGTCCGCGTCATCGCAGTCGGTGGTCAGGTCGGTTGACAGGCCCTCGTTGGCGTCAGCGCAGTCGGCGTCGGTGCTGGCGCGGGTGTCGGCGGCGGTATCTAAAAAGCCGTCGTCGTCGTCGTCG
>JBEIQZ010000258.1:0-8289 GCA_040376255.1 Alphaproteobacteria bacterium | reverse complement strand
ATCGGTCGCCACCAGCACCGGCCCGCCGGAGGCGACCGGCGGCGGCGCGCCGACGAGCAGCAGGCGCCAGCCGGAGAGCCGGGGCAGGAGGCCGGTCAGCCCGATCTCCACGGAGGGGGCGCGCAGGATCAACGGCGCATCGGTGGCCGGCAACCCGGGCAGGATCGCGGCGGGCGGGGCGGGGCGGACACCGGGGGGAAGCACGGGGCGACGCAACCAGAGGCCGATCCCGATCCCCAGCAGCCCTGCCCCGATCACGGCGGCAGGCCGGTAGGGCGCGGCGGGCGGGCTCTCCCTGCGCGGCTGCTCTCCGTCCATCGCGGGCGGCGCCTGATCAGGCGGGGCGGGCGCGCCGGGGGTCGAGAGGATCGATGGGGAGGCGGACGGGTCGATCAGCGAGATGCCGATGGGGGTGGTCTGGATGTCCTTCTTCTCCACGTCTATCTGCAGGTAGCGGAGCGGCTGGCCCGGCTCCCAGGCGGCCTGCCCGATCTCAAGGCGCTGGCCGCTGCTGCTGTTGAGCGAGAGGGTGAGCGCGTCGCCGGGCGGCACGCCCGCGCAGCCGAAGCGGTCATCGTTGCGGAGCTGATCGGGGAAGCGCCCGTCGTTGCGGCAGCCGAGCTGCACAGACCCGCCCGATCCCTCCAGCACCAGCACCGGCGCCCCGACGCCCGCCGGGCTCTGGACGGCGATCACGATCTGGGGCAGGAACGGGCGCGGCGCCTGCGGGCTCCCCGGCGCGACGCGCTCCACGCAGCGCCCCTGCCCGCCCTCGACCTGCACCGCTGCCGGCACCGCGCAGTCGATCAGCAGCAGCACCCCGTCCGCGAGCAGCCCGAGCGTGGCGTCGGTGGCGACCGGCTGGCCGCAATTCCAGATCCCGTCCGCCCCGGTGTCCGGCGGCTGGCCGTCATCGCTGCAGGGGATCGGCTCGATGCGGCCCTCGCGCTCCGCCAGCAGCAACAGCGCGCGGGTGTCCGGAAGCCCGGCCACCGGCAACGCCCAGGAGAGGGAGATGATGAAGAACATGCAAAAACCGTATCGCCTTCAGATCCGCGATGGGAACCCTGTCGTACATCTCATAGACGATTCAGAGATGATGCCCTGATGCGACATGAAACTCTGGCGTCGGATTTTCCGCCACCCGCCTCTCTTGACAGGATACACGCCGATGAAATATCCGATCCTGGAGAGAGGCAGACGTTGGACTCAAGTGAGGAGGACATCCGGTTGCTCTCCCGCATCCAGTGCGGAGAGACAGGCGCGCTGGCGCAGCTCTACGACCGGTACGGATCCCTGATGATCGGAGTCGCGTTGAAGATCCTCCCGACGCGGGAGGCCGCTGAGGACATCGTCCATGACGTCTTCCTGGAGGCATGGCGCAGCGCCGAGAGCTACGATGCCGCGCGGGGCAGCGTGCGGAACTGGCTGCTGATCCGCCTGCGGAGCCGCTCCCTGGATCGCCGCCGCTCGGCGCACGCCACCCGGGTCGTCGCGATGGCGGATCTCAGGACGATGGAGCGCGCGGATGAGGCGGAGGAGTCCCCGGAGATGTCTCCGGATCGCGCGGCGATCCGCGCCGGGCTCACCGCGCTCTCTCCTGAGCAGCGGCAGGTGCTGGAGCTCAGCTACTTCGATGGCCTGTCCTCGGCAGAGATCTCTGCGCGGATCGGTGTGCCGATCGGAACGGTGAAGTCGAGGATGGCGGCGGCGCTTCACCGGCTCCGATCCGCGATAGGGAGGGAGGGATGAAGCCGCGCGCTGCTAAGATCCGGGATCTGTTGCTCAGCATGATCGTGGCCGAGGCGGAGGCCACAGCACCGGAGGCGCCTGACGCTGCAGCGCCGGGCGGGCTGCGCGCCCGCCTGATGGGGTCGGTGGCAGAAGACCGGTACGCGCCGTTCCTCCACCGGCTGGCCGCGCTCACGGGGCTGTCAGCGGCGGAGGCGCGGGCGATCCTGCGCCGGATCAGCGACCCCTGGGAGCAGAGCCCGTGGGCGGGCTGCGAGCTCATCCACCTGCAGGGCGGCCCCGCGACGGCAGGCGCGGACACCGGGCTTGTCCGGCTCCAGCCCGGTTGCCGCTTCCCGCTCCACCGGCACCCGGCGGAGCATGTGCTGATCCTGCAGGGCGCGCTCCAGGAAGCGGAAGACGGCGCGGGAGGTGGCGTCATCCGGAAAGCGGGCGATCAGTTCTCGCTTACCGGCGCCCACACCTTCACCGCGCTGCCCGGCGAGCCGCTGATCTACGCGGTGGTGGTCTACGGCGTCGAATTTCTGGAGTAGTATCGGAGCGCAACCCCCGGAGAACGTGCCGACTCCCTTCCCCCAGACCCTCCGATCCCTGGAGGCAGACTCCTCCCGCGCCTGGGCGCTCCCCGGTCTGCTCGGGGCGGGCATGGGGCTCTGTCTGCTGTGGGCGCTGCTGGTGCCGATCCCGGTGCAGATCGGCTCGCTGGAGGCGCGGGTGGACGCAGACGCGGCGCCGGTCCAGTCGCTGATCGACGGGCGGCTGGCAAGGGTGATGATCGCGCTGGGCCAGCAGGTGCGGGAGGGCGAGGTGCTGGTGGAGCTGGCGGCGGACGAGATCTGGCTGGAGCTGGAGGAGAGCCAGGCCCGCCGGGACAGCGCAGAGGCGCGGGCGCGGATGGTGGCGGAGCGCGGCCCGATGCTCACGACGGCGCTCCGGGAGCGGCTCGCGCAGGCGAAGCAGGCGAGGGAGGCGCTCCAGATCCAGCTCCCGGGCGCGCAGGATCGGGCCGCGCTCGCGCAGGATCGGGCCGCCGCCTCCGCCCGGCTCGCCGCCGCCGGGAGCCTCGCCGCCGCCGGCGCTGCCTCCGACGCGGAGGAGGCGGCCCGCGCCGCCGATCATGCGCGGGTGCTCCAGGCTGAGGCGGGCGCCGCCGGGCGGCGGGCGGCGGAGGTGGAGCAGCTCAACGATCAGGAGGAGGCCCGCTACCGCGAGGAGCTGTCTGCGGCAGAGGGAGAATTCGCCGCGCTGGAGGTGCGGGTGGCGCGGCTGGAGGAGGAGATCGAGCGCTACCGGCTGCGCGCGCCGCTGGCCGGGCGGGTGGGCTTCCTCGGTCCTTCTGTGCCGGGGGCGGCGATCCGCGCGGGCGAGGTGCTGGCGATGATCGTGGCGGAGCCGCCGGATCGGGTGCTGGCGGTGTTCCCTGCCGCCGCGCTCGGCCGGCTCCAGCCGGGGCAGGAGGCGTGGATGCAGCTCGACGCGCTGCCGTGGACGCAGTACGGGCGGTTGCCGCTGGTGGTGCAGGCGGTCGGGAACCCGGTCGGGGCAGAACAGGTGCAGGTCAGCCTGACGCTGACGCTGGATCAGCTCGGAGGTGTGCCGCTGCAGACGGGGATGCCGGGGGCGGTGGTGGTGTCCATCGCCCGCCAGAGCGTCGCCGCGCGCCTGCTCGGCCTCGGCGCGCCCGGCCTCGGCCCGCCCGACATCAGCCGGGATCTGTCTCCCGAAGGGGCGCGCTGAGTGCGCTGGCTCGTGCCGGAGGTCATCCAGACCTCTGAGATGGACTGTGGCCCGGCGGCGCTCGCGGCGCTGTGCAGGGGCTTCGACCTCCCGGTGGACGCGGGGCGGCTCCGGGAGGCCTGCCATACCTCGATCAGCGGCACCTCTATCGACCGGATCGAGGACGTCGCCGGGATGCTCGGCCTGGCCGCTGAGCAGCGCATCACGCCGGTCGATCACCTGCTCCACCCGGCCTCCGGCTGCATGCCGGGGCTGCTCGTCGTGCAGGAGCCGGGCGGCGGACTGCACTTCCTCATCCTGTGGCGCTCCCACGCGATACCGGGGTGGCCGCTCCTGCAGATCATGGATCCGGCGCACGGGCGGCGCTGGATCAGCCCGGCGGCGCTCAGCGAGCGCATCTACCACCACACCGCCTCGCTGCCGCTCTCCCTCTGGCGGCAGTGGGCGCAGAGCGACAACGTCCGGATCATCCTCAGCGGACAGATCCGCGCGCTCTCCGGCGATCCCGCGTGGATCGATGAGGCGCTCGCGGCGCCGGGCTGGCGCTCCTTCGCCGCCCTCGACGCCGCTGTCCGCCTCTGCAGCTCGCTGCTCGCGGGGGGGATGCCACCGGCGGAGGCGGGGCCGCTGCTGGAGGCGCTCTGGCGGGAGGCGGCCCTGACCGGGCCGGGGCCGGACGCGGCGGTGCCGGGGACGTGGTGGTGTACGTTCCCGGACGGAGACAGCCCCGACGGAGACAGCCCCGACGGAGACAGCCCAGACGACCGGGTGCTGTTCCGGGGGGCGGTGGTGCTGGCGGTCAGCGGGGTGCGCGCGACCGCGCCGGAGGCGCTGCCGGAGGGGCTGCGGCTGGCGCTCGCGTCGCCGGAGGCTCAGCCGGTGCGGGCGCTCTGGGGGCTGCTGCCTGCCCGGCACCGGCGGGGGGCGGCGCTGCTCGCGGGGCTGATCGCGGCAGGCGTGATCGCGGAGCGCGCAGAATTGCTGCTCTTCCAGGGCGGGCTCTCGCTGGAGGGGCAGGCATCGCCAGCGTCGGCGGCGGGGGCGCTGGCGGTGCTGGTCATGGCGGGCCTGATCCTGCTGCTGCTGGAGGTCGCCGCAGCGTCGGGGAGCCGCTGGCTGGGCCGGTCGCTGGAGCAGCGGTTCTGGCTGAGCTTCTTTGAGCGCGTCCCCCGCCTCGGGGATCGCTACTTCCACAGCCGCCTGATCACTGACATGGCGGATCGCAGCCGGAGCATCCCCGGCATCCGCCTGATCCCGGAGGTCGCGCGGGGCTGGCTCTCGGCGGGGCTCCGGCTGCTCACCGCGTCGGGGCTGCTGCTCTGGCTCGATCCGGCGCTGGCGCCCGCGCTGCCGCCGATCCTGCTGATCTGCCTGCTGCTCCCGCTGCTCCTCCTCCCCGCGCTGCGCGAGCGCGATCTCAGGAGCCGCACCCACAGCGCCGGGATCAGCCGGTCCCTGCTCGGGGCGCTGCTCGGGGCCGCGCCGGTCCGCACCCACAACGCCGCGCCCGCGATCCGGGCGCAGCAGGAGCAGCGGCTCACCGCCTGGGTGGAGGCCGGGAGGTCGCTGCTCGGGGCGGCGGTGATCGCGGAGCTGATCCAGGGGGGGGTCGCCGCCGGAGCCGCGATCCTGCTCGTCGGGCTCCACCTCCGCCAGCCGGAGGGCGCCTCAGGCTGGTCGCTGCTGCTGCTCTACGCCGCGCTCCAGCTCCCGGCGGCGGCCACCGATCTGAGCCGCGCCCTGACCGGGGCGCCCGCGATCTACAACCCGCTGATCCGGCTGCTGGAGCCGCTGCTGGCGCCGGTGCTGGCCGCTCCGGCCTGCGGGCCGATGCGATCCGGGGCGGCGGCGATCCGGATGGACGGGCTGTCAGTCGTCGCGAGCGGGCAGCCGCTCCTCAGCAACGTCCACCTCGACATCCGGCCCGGCGAGCACATCGCCGTCGTCGGGGCGAGCGGCGCGGGGAAGTCCACGCTGCTCGGCGTGCTGCTGGGCTGGCACACCCCGGCGGCCGGGAGGCTGGAGATCGACGGGGCGCCGCTGGACGGGCCGGGGCTCGCCGCGCTCCGGCGGCAGACCGCGTGGGTCGATCCGGCGGTCCACCTCCGCGACGCGAGCCTCGCCGCCAACCTCGCATGGGGCGGCTCCCTCGAGGATCTGCCCGGGGTGCTGGACGCCGCCGATCTCCGCGCCATGCTGGAGCAGATGCCGCGCGGGCTGCGGACCGCCGCCGGGGAGGGCGGCGCCCTGCTCTCCGGGGGTGAGGGCCAGCGGCTCCGGCTCGGGCGGGCGATGCTCCGCGATCAGATCCGGCTGGTGCTGCTGGACGAGCCGTTCCGGGGGCTCGATCAGGGGCGCCGCGCCGCGCTGCTCGATCGCGCCCGCGCCCGGTGGCGCGATCAGACCCTCCTCTTTGTCACCCATGACATCGCCACCACCCGCCGCTTCCCGCGCGTCCTCGTGATCGAGGACGGCCGCGTCGTGGAGGACGGCCGCCCCGGCGATCTTCTGCTGCGCGCCAGCCGCTACCGGCTCCTGCTCGACGCAGAGGCCCGCGTGCAGCGCGAGGTGTGGGAGGCCGATCTCTGGAAGCGCGTCACGATCCGCGACGGCCGGATCGGGGAGCCCTGATGCACGTATGGCCGATGGAGGAGGCACCGGCGCTGCTCGCCGCGCTCGCGGAGGCGGCAGGGCTCTCGCCGATCCCGCTGTCCGGGGAGGCGCTGCCGGAGGCGCCGGATGCCCCGATCAGCCGCCTCGCGGAGGCGATGGGGCTTGAGCTCCAGCCCCTCTCCCTGGCCTGGGCCGACGCCGACCGCTTCGCCGCCACCGGCGGCCCGGCGCTGATCCGGGTGCAGGGCGGCTGGCTCGGGCTGCTCCCCGGCGGCCGCACGATCCGCCCGGATCGCGCCGATCCGGCCCGCGCCGGCGCCGGCCTCGCCCGCGTCCTCCGCTCCACTGCCGAGGAGAAGGCCGGGCCGCAGGTCGACCGCGTGCTGGCCCGCGCCGCGCTCAGCGCCCCCGCCGCCGCGCGCTGCCGCCGCGCGCTGCTCGCGCACCGACTCCAGGGCGTGACGCTCCCGATGGAGATCCTGCTGCTCCGCGCCGCCCCCCACCGCGCGCTGCCCGCGCTCCGGCGCGCCGGCCTCTTCCGCCGCGCCGCCCTGCTGGCCGGGCTGGCCCTGCTCCAGCAGGCGCTCGTGCTGGGCGGCTGGTGGCTGATGGGCGGCGCGATGCTGAGCGGCGCGCGCGACAGCGCAGCGTGGTCAGGATGGGCGATCCTCCTGATCTGCGGGGCGCTCCTGCAGGCGTGGATGCTCCGGCTCCAGGGGGAGATCAGCCTGATCGGCGGGCAGGCGCTGCGCCGGCACATGCTCCAGGGCGTCCTCCACCCCGACACCGCCGTGCAGCGGCTCGGCATCGGCGGCGCCCTCACCCGCGCCGGAGAGGCGCAGTCGGTGGAGGGGCTGGGGCTGTCCGCCGCCTTCTCTTTCCTGCTCGGGGGCGTGCAATTGCTCGCCGCGATCCCCCTCCTGTACGCCGGAGCCGGCGGCGCCCCGCTTGTTCTGCTCCTCAGCCTGCTGCTCCTGCTGCTGATCCTCGGGCGGCGCTACGCGCTCCGGCGGCTGTCATGGGCTGAGGCGCGGCTCCAGCTCTCCGCCGAGGCGCTCTCAGGGATGGTCGGCTACCGCACCCGGCTCGCGCAGATCCCCCCCGAGCAGTGGCATAATGAGGAGGATCGCAGCCTCCTCCGCTACGTCCGCCGATCCCGGCGCATGGATCAGGCGGCGGTGGAGCTGGAGGTGCTGCTCCCGAACCTCTGGAAGATCCTCGGGATGGCCGCGCTCCTCCCCGCCCTGCTCCACTCCGGTATCGGCGCAGGAGGCGCCGCCCTCGCCGTCGGCGTCGGCGCCGTCCTCTACGCCCACGCCGCCCTCCTCGCCCTCCTCCACGGCGCCGCCGCCGCCACCGACCTCTGGATCGTCTGGAGGACCGCCGGGGCGCTGATCGCCGCCGGGAGCCAGCCCGGCGATCCGCCCGGCATCCTGACCCCGCCCCCCGGCCCCCACGCCCTCGACGCCGTCCATGTCCGCAGCCAGCCGCCCGACCGCCCCCCCGTCCTCCGCTCCATCGATCTCCACGTCCCCCCGCGCGCCCGCGTCCTGCTCCTCGGCCCCTCCGGCAGCGGAAAGTCCACCCTCGCCGCCGTCCTCGCCGGTCTCCGCCCCCCCCGGGCCGGGGCGCTCCGCTTCGGCGGCCTCGACCCCGGCACCGTCGGCGCCGCCGAATGGCGCCGCCGCATCGCCATGACCCCCCAGTTCCACGAGAACCACCTCTTCGACGAGAGCCTCGCCTTCAACCTCCTCCTCGGGCGCGGCTGGCCGCCCTCCCCCGCCGATCTCGAAGAGGCCGCCCAGCTCTGCCGCCTGCTCGGCCTCGGCCCCCTCCTCCAGCACATGCCCTGCGGCCTCCAGCAGCAGGTCGGCGAGAGCGGCTGGCCCCTCTCCCACGGCGAGCGCAGCCGCGTCCTCCTCGCCCGCACCATGCTCCAGCAGGCCGACGTCTGGATCCTCGACGAGTGCTTCTCCGCCCTCGACCCGCACACGCTGGAGCGCTGCCTGCGGGTGGTGCTGGCGCGGGCGCCGACCCTCATCGTCCTTGAGCATGTTTAAGGCGGGGGTGAACCCCCGCACCGGGACGGCGCTGGCGCTTGTCCCTCCCCCCGCGCCAAAGATGGCGCGTTCGGCTGGCCCAAGCCCTGGGTGAACGCAGAGGACGGTAGTATGGGTCGCGACGACT
>JBEIQZ010000162.1:0-10800 GCA_040376255.1 Alphaproteobacteria bacterium | reverse complement strand
GGGCGGCGGGCGGGGCGGGGACAGGGACGACAGATCGGCTGCTGCGCGGGGCGGCGCTCGCGGCGGGGCTGCAATTGGCGCTCCAGTACCTGCTCAACAACCTCACCGGCCCGTGGTACCACACACCGCTGGCGTGGGCGCTGCTGGCGGCGGGGCTCTCGGCCTGCCGGGGGCTGCTGGCGGGGCGGTTCGGGGCGTTGCTGGCGGCGGGCCTCACCGGGTGGGCGATCCTGCGCGGGGCGCCGCTGCCGGGGCCGGGGCTGCATGCGGCGGTCTGGGCGTTCGCGGAGGAGGCGGGGCGGGCGGCGCGGGCGGGGCAGCCAGAAAAACAGGTGCGCTACGCGATGACAGAAGACTTCCCTGGCATCCTGTCGATGGCGTCGGGCCTGCGCGTCCTCCCGGCGGACGGGCTGGCCGGGTCGGTGGCGTGGCGGGCGGCGCTGGAGACCGGGGAGGCGCTCCAGGCGGGGTGCGCGCTCGGGGCGGACGGCTGGTTCGTCAGCCGCAGGCGGGAGGGGTTCGGGGCGGAGGCGGCGCACGCGGATCGGGTGCAGCCGCCGTTCCTGCCGGTGCCGCCCTCCCCGGTGCCGCTGTACCGGGCGGATCGGCTGGCGGAGGCGGTGTACGGAGCGCGGCTGTTCGCGCTGTACCGGCTCAGGTGTCCGCAGGGATCAGACCGGGCGGACAGATCAGACAGACCTGAAGACCCGGGATAGAGGCGGCGGGATGTACCTGACGCTCCTGGCATGGCTCCTGATCGGCATCGCAGAGGCGCTCTCCGGCTGGCCGCGCGGGGCGCCGCCGGAGGGGATGGCGGCGGCGGTGGCGGCGTGGGGGGTCATCGGGGCGCTGCTGGGCCGGGCGGGTCGGCGGTTCCCGGCGCTCGCCTCGCCGTGGCTGCCGCCGCTGCTGTGCGTGATGGGGTCGGCGCTGGTGAAGCTGGAGCTGCGCGGGGTGGCGCTGATCCTCGCGGCGGAGGGGGCGCTGATCGGGGCGGCGGGCGGGGTGTGGCTGCTGCAGCGGTGGCCGAGGATCGGGCTTCTGCTCTGCCTGCCGGGGGCGCTCGCGGGGATGCACATGCGCGGCGTCCGTCCGGTGCTGATGTGGCCGGAAGCGCAGGCAGCGGGGCCGCAGGCGGGGGCGGAGAGGGCGGCGCAGGCGGGGCGGGTGGTGCTGCTGCTGACGGTCGATACGCTCAGAGCGGACGGGGGGGCGGAGGGGCTCGGGGGGGCGTGGCCGGAGCCGGGCGCGACGGGGCTGGTGACCTATGCGCGGATCGCGGCGGCGGGGCGGAGCGGCCCGGCGATCTCGACAGCGCCGTGGACGGTCCCGGCGTTCGGCTCGGTGATGACCGGCCTGCGGCCCTACCGGCACGGGGCGCTGGTCCGCCCGCCGGTGCGGGGGCGGGCGCCGCTGGGGGAATTGAAGGCGATCACGCTGGCGGAGCGGTTCAGCGCCGCAGGCTGGCGCACCGCCGCCTTCCTGGAGAACGCGCACATCTCGCCGGATCGCGGCTTCAGCCGGGGGTTCGGCGTGTGGGATCACCGGGATCTCCGCCAGCCGCCGCGCTCGCTGCTGCTCGATCCGCTCCGCATCGGACTCGACGGGCGCCCGCTGGTCGCGAAGGGCCGCGACCCGGAGGGGATCGTGGCGCGGGCGGCGGCGTGGCTGGCCTCCTCTGAGGCGCCCGCCTTCCTGTGGGTCCACCTGCTCGGGCCGCACCTTCCCTACTTCCACGCCGATCTCTCGGACGGCACCCGGCTGGGCGACATGCTCGGCGCCGAGGGACACTCCCAGCTCAACGTCGAGCGCATCCGGCGCGGGAACATGCGCTGGACGCCCGAGCTCGTCGCAGAATTGCGCGCTGCCTACCGCGCAGAGGCCCGCATCAACGACGCGGCCATCGGGCGGCTGCTGGACGCCGCGCCGGGGGCGGTCGTGGTCTACACCTCCGATCACGGCGAGGAATTGGCCGACCACGGGGGCTGGGAGCACGGCCACACGCTCCACGAGGAATTGCTGCGCGTCCCGCTCGCGATCATGGGGCCGGGGGTGCCGCCGGGCCGCTGGCAGCGCGACGCCTCGCCCATCGACATCGCCCCCACCCTGCTCGCCCTCGCCGGGCTGCCCGCCGATCCGGCGCTGCCGGGGGTGTCGCTGCTGGCCGAGCCGCCGGAGCGGGCGCTGTACAGCGTCAACACGCTCTACGACGCCGACCTGGAGAGCGTGCGGCGCGGGGCGTGGAAGCTGGTGCGGGCGGTGGACGGGCGCGGGACACGGCTCGTCAACCTCATAGACGACCCGATGGAGCGCGTCGACCGCTGCGCTGAGCAGGCGGCCCTGTGCCGGGAGCTGGCGGATCTCCTCGATCAGGAGCAGGCGGAGCTGGCCGACACGCCGTTCGGACGGACAGCGGAGCAGATCCGGCTGCTGGGGTACTCGGAGTGATCGGGCGCACGGCCCCGCGCAGACCGGTTAAGCCGCCCCCTCCCCTGGAGCCTCCATGTCCGCACTGACCAGCTACACCGTCTCCACCTTCCTGCTCATGGCCCGCCGCGACGGCGCGACGATCAGCGACGCCGCCATCAACGCCGCGATCGACCGCATCGGCAGCGAAGGCACCACTGAGGACACCGGCAACGCCCTCGTCGCCGCCGTCGCCGGCCACCTCGGGGACGGCAGCGCCGACGCCATCGCCGCCGGGCTGAGCGGGCTGCTCGGCGGATCGCTGAAGCAGGGCGTCATCGACGGCAGCAGCCGGGAGGCCGCCGCCGCATCGCTCCGCCGCGCGCGGTTCGGCTCCCAGGCGCCGCTGCTGGTGTGGCTGCTGGAGCAGACCGGTGGCGGCCTGTCCGCCCAGCCCGTTCTGGTCGAGGACACCAGCGGCCCGGTCACCACCATCGACCCCAACCCGTTCAACGACATCGACGAGGCCCGCTCCTTCCACATGGAGGACTTCCTCACCCGCTTCGAGCTCGCGGGCAGCCGGTCGGTCGGCGCCTGATCTGCTGCGCTCCGCCGCTGACAACGTCAGCGGCATATCTGCCACGCGGCAGATGGGTGCCTGACAGCGTCAGGGGCATACCTGCGACGCGGCAGATGGGTGTCTGACAACGTCAGGGGCATACCTGCGACGCGGCAGACGGGTGTCTGACAGCGTCATGACGAGCCTCCCCTCCGTCCCTTCGCCCCGGTACGGGGAGAAGGTGGCAGCCGAAGGCTGACGAATGAGGGGAAAGCCCTGCCAATACGCCCCTCATCCGGCCCTCCGGGCCACCTTCTCCCCCAGGGGGCGAAGGGACAAGAAATTCCCCTTCTGTCCCTTTGAAAGGATCAGATGCTCTCCTGCATTTCCAAGAAAAGCTGGTTCGCGCTGATCCTGCTGTCCGGCTGTGCGGTGTCTGATCTGCCGGAGCCTGCGGTGACGCAGGAGATCGCGGCGCAGGAGATCGCGCCGCCTGCGCCGCCCGCGCGGTTCCCCGATGTCCCGGCCCGCGCCCTGCCGCTGCCCGCGCCGCAGGGGCGCCCGATCCGGCTGTACCTCGACGCGGGCCACGGGGCGCCGGGGAACCGGGGCAACACCTCCTGCTTCGGCCAGCAGGAGCAGGACTTCACGCGGCGGCTGGCGCTGGAGATCGCGCCGCTGCTGGAGGCGACGGGGCTCGTGACGGTGGAGGTGAGCGCGGCGGGGAGCGGCTACAACGACCGGATCGCGCGGGCGGAGGCGGGGAGCGAGGTGCTGGTGAGCCTGCACTCGGACGTGCGGGGGATCGGCTACCCCTGGCCGATCTGCCCCGGTGTCCAGTGCTACTGGAACCTGAATGATCCGGGCTTCGCGCTGCTGTGGGCGGACGAGGCGCCGGCGGGATCGCGGCTCCCGGCGGCGCGGGAGCGGCTGGCGGGGGCGCTCGCGGGGCAGATGGCGCTGGCGGGGTTCCCGGCGGCGGCGGGGCTGGACTACGGGGGGCTGTACGAGCGGACGGCGGAGGGGGTGTTCCTCGACCGGCATGAGCCGCAGAAGCGCATCCGGATGCTGCGGCGCCCGTCGATCCCCTCGGTGATCGTCGAGACGCACCACGCCTGGTACCCCGGCGAGGCCGCCCGCTGGGAGCAGCCGGACACCCGCGCGGCCTTCGCGGCGGCGCTGGCGCGGGGCTGGCGGCGTGGCGGGGGGCGGCGCTGCCCGCGATCACGGCGCTGCCGGATGCGGAAGCGCCGGGCTCCCGACCTCCGGCCCCCTGATCTCCGGCCAGCCGATCTCCAGCGCCACCGTCGCCATCGGGTGCAGGCCCGGCCCCCAGCGGTTCGAGGCGCCCTTGAAGGTGTAGGCCTCCCGCCGGATCTCAGTGAGCGTCAGCCCGCCCTCCGGCGCGAGCAGCCGGGCGGCGCTGTCGCGGATCGTGCGGGGCTCGCCGTCCTCCAGCCGGTCGTGGTTGATCAGCACCGACAGCCCCTGCGCCTGCAGCCACGGGCCTGCGGTGCCTGCCGCCGCATGATCGCGATACGAAGCCGAGTTCACCAGCCCGTCGAGGTTGATCACCGGATGCTGCGCGTAGAAGCCGATCACCCCCGCGTCCCAGCTCCCGATCACCGCCCCCGCCGGCAGGTGCTCCGCCGCCCACTCCGCCGCCGCCCGGTCGGCCCGCATCGCGGCGCGGGTCTGCGGATCGACGAACCGGGCACCCTGCCAGATCGCCAGCCCCGCCAGCGGCCCGAGCAGCAGCAGCGCGATCACCCGCCCGCCGCCGGGGCGCTCCCGCTCCGCCTGCTCCTGCAGATCCTCCGCCACGCAGGCCAGCAGCCCCAGCGCGTAGAGCAGCGCCGGGCCGAAGTACCAGAGCTGCGGGAACGCCTGAAGGAACAGGTAGTAGCCCGCGCCCATCGCCGCATACACCCCGAACGCCCGCGTCTGGGCGAGGTAGCGCCGCGCCCTCAAGAACCCGCCCGCCCCGATCTGGAGCGCCCGCACCCGCCCGAGCGCCAACGACGCCCCGCCCCACAGCGCGAACCACGCGCCGATCCGCCAGCCCTCCAGCGGGAGCCGCTTGATGCTGCCGCTGATCTGAGTCGCGGTGCCGAACCACGCATGGTTGAACCACAGGAACGCCGCCACCGTCGCCCCGAACGGCAGCAGCAGCCGCGCCCGCGCCCGCCACGCCCCCGGCCCGGTGAGCAGCAGCGCCGCCGCGAGGAACACCGCGTCTGTCCGCGCCAGGAAGCAGAGCGGCAGCAGCCATCCCAGCCGATCCGGCGGAACCTCCGGCGACGACCGCCACAGCGCCCCCAGCGCCACCGAGAGCAGAAACCCCGCCAGCGCCGACTCCAGCCCGTTCACCCCGACCTGGATCAGCCCCGGCGCCAGCCCGACAATCAGCACCGACGCCGCCCCGATCCCCCGGTCGCCCGGCCCGCGCACCCCCGGCAGCCGCCAGAGCGCCCCCGCCCACAGCGCCACCTGCGCCGCCAGCAGCAGCCGGATCGCGGCCTCCGGCGGGAACAGCCCGAAGGCGGGCAGGCAGGCGAGCATCCAGAGCGGGTGGTAGCCGTTGGTCAGGTTCTGCCCGTCGAAGGTGGAGCCGTTGCCCGCGAGGATCTGCTGCGCGATGCGGAAATAATAGAAGGCGTCATCGAAGCAGAGCGCGAACGGCGCCTCCGCCCAGAACAGCGCCACCGCCGCCCACAGCAGGACGACCGCCGCCGCGCCGCGCCGGAGGCCCCTCATCAGGGCCTCGACCGCCCCGGCGCCGGGCTCCAGGATCGGAAGAACATCTGCAATTGCGCGACCACCGCATGCCCCGGCCCCACCACCCGCCGCGCGTCCGGCAGCGAGTCGAGGAACACCCGCCCGTACCACATCTCGTGCAGCCGCCGATCCAGCATCAGCACCGCCCCCCGATCCGTCGTGGATCGGATCAGCCGCCCGAAGCCCTGCCGCAGCTTCAGCACCGCCTCCGGCAGCGACCACGCCCGGAACGGGTCGAGCCCCTGCGCCCGCATCCGGTCGTAGCGGGCCTGCGACACCGGCTCGGTCGGGACGCGGAACGGGAGCTTCGGGATGATCACCAGCCGCAGCCCGTCGCCCTTCACCGACACTCCCTCCCAGAACGAGTCCGTCCCGAACAGCACCGCGCCGCGATCCTTGCGGAAGTGTTCGAGGATGCGCCCCTTCGCGCCCTTCCCCTGCACCAGGATCGCATGCCGCCCGCCGAGCGCCACCTCCAGCCGCCCCGAGAGCTCCTGCACCATCGCGTAGCTCGTACACAGCACAAAGGCGCCGCCGCCGCTGGCGTCGACCGCCGCATGGATCATCCGGGCGGCCTCGTCCATGAAGCCCGGCGCGTCGGGCGGGGGCAGATCGCGCGGCAGGGCGAGGAGCGCCTGCTGGCGGTACTGGAAGGGGCTGGGGAAGACCCCGGTGATCGTGTCATCAGCGAAGCTCAGCCGCTTCAGGTAGTGCTCAAACCGCCCGTGGACCGCCAGGGTGGCGCTGGTGCAGACGACCGTCGTGAGATCCTGGATCAGCCGCTGGAGCGTCGGGCCGACGTCGATCGGCGTCTTCACCGCGCTGACCCCGGTGGCCCCCGGATCAAAATACCGGCAGGCGGACTCCTCGTGCTGCAGGAAATTGCGCGCAGTCTCCGCGACCTCCTCCAGCCGCCGCCGCCCGCGACCGACGTCCAGCCCCGGCTGCATGTCCTCCAGCTTCGTCGGCAGCTTGTCAAGATCGGCCTCGATGGCGCCCAGCCGCTGCGCGCCCTCCTCAGCGGCGTCCGCGAGCGCCTCGAACAGCTCAGCATGCGGGGTGTGCGCCTCCTCGCCGGTCGGGAGGCGGAAGGGCTGGTCGTAGCGCGCCTTCAGATCCATGAACAGCCGGAACGCATGATCCTTCAGCGCGAGGATCGCGTCCGTCGTGCTGTCCGCCTTCCCGCCGAGCTGCACCGGCCACCGCTGCTTCAGCTTCTCCAGCGCCCCCATCCGGCGGCGGCTGTTGAGCAGCGGGCCGACCGTCCGGCTGATCCGGTGGCCGGAGAGCCGCAATTCCGCGACCGAGGTGGTCGCCTGCTCCAGGTGGTGCGCCTCGTCGAGCATGATCCGGTCGTAGCGCGGCAGGATGCCCACCCCCTCCCCCTGCTTCTGCGCCTGCCGCTTCAGCGACCGATCCACCAGCAGCAGCGCGTGGTTCACCACGATGATGTGCGCCGCCGCCGCCCGCCGCCGCGCCTGATAGTAGAAACAGGTGTTGTAGTGCGGGCAGCGCGCCCGGAGCGTCTGATCCGTGTCGCTCTCCACCCGCTCCCACAGATCCTCCTCCACCGCGAACGGCAGGTCGTCCCGCTCGCCCGACGGGTTGCCCGCCACCCACTCCCGCAGCGGCGCCGCCGCCGGATCGTCTGCCAGCAGCTCCAGCTTCCGCCTGCACAGATAGTTGTTCCGCCCCTTCAGCACCGCCACCCGGATCGGCAGCAGCTTCGCCACCAGCGGCAGATCCTCAGCGGTGAGCTGCCCCTGCAGCGTCCGGGTGTAGGTGCTGATCAGCACCTTCCCGTCGTTCTTCCACGCCCACAGCGCCGCCGGGAGCAGGTAGGCCAGCGACTTCCCCGTCCCCGTCCCCGCCTCCAGCACCGCCACCCCGCCGTCATTGATCGACGCCATCACCTGCCGCGCCATCCCGAGCTGCCCCTCGCGCGGCTCGAAGTCCGGGATGATCGCCGGGAGCCGCCGCTGGAACAGCTCCATCAGCTCCTCCGCGCTGACCTGCACCTCCTTCTTCTGGTGCGGCTCGACCACCCAGTTCGCCTTGCGGCAGCCGTTGTCGATGATGATGAACCAGACCCCCTCCTCCCCGAACTCTGAGGCGAGCTGCATGTCCGCGTCAGACGGCGCCGTGTTGCCGGAAGGGTGGTTGTGGATCACCACCTGCCCCGCGCGCGGCCGGCTCTTCAGCGCCAGCACCGCGTCCTTCGTCCCCCGCGCATGCACCTCGATGGTCGTCACCATCCCGATCTCCGACACGTCGCCGATGGCGAAGATCTCACACTTCCCCGCGTCCTCAATGGCGTTGATCAGCGCCTCCGCCACCTCCGGCGTGAACCGGGCGGCGCCCTTGAGTTTTGTTCTGGCCGGATCGACAGGCGCCCGCGCCTTCTTCAACCCGCCCGCCTTCGCTCCGCCCACCTTCGCCCCGCCCGCCTTCGCCCCGCCCCGCTCCTCTGGCACCCCCATCGCGACCTCACGCTCCCCCTTAACCTGAACACCCGCCCCGTAAAGAGGGCTCCTCCGCTACCGCGCCTTGCTGGTGGCGTCCAGACGCTTCAGATCCCGGCGGAGCTGATCGACGCCCGACTCGACCCGGCTGCGCAGATCGCTCTCGCTGGAGGGGCTCCAGAGCGCGTCCACCTCGGCGTCGGCGCGGCTGGCGGCGGCGATGTCCTGCATCGACTGGCCGAGCCGCTCCAGCACCGCCGGATCCACCCCCAGATCGGCCCGCCGGAGCGCCGAGGAGGCCGCCGCCAGCGAGGGCAGCGCCCGCGCCGCCGCCGCGACGTCCTGGAGCTGCCGGGAGTCCCCGATGAGCTGCTTGAACCGCTTCATCACCCGATCCAGCCCCGTCCACGGCAGCCCCGGCGCCCGCTCCAGCACCAGCGTCCGCAGCCGGGGCAGGAAGGAGAGGATCGCCCCGATGTCCACCTGCAGCAGCCGCTCCGGGTCGGCGCAGAGGCCGATGAAGCCCGCCAGCTCGCGCAGCACCGCGTCCACGCAGTCCGCGAACAGGCCGCGCACCCGATCCGCCGAGGCGCTGTCAGGCTGGAGCGCCGGGGGCGCGCGCTGGAGCAGGTGCATCGGCCTGCAGATCCGGTCGAGCAGCCGCTCCATCTCCTCCAGGATCTGATCGGCCCGGCGCTCCTGCTCCTGACCCTGCAGATGCTGATCGCCCTGCCCGGGCCGGATCTCGCACAGCCGCCGGGCGATGGCCGCCGCCTCCTTCGCGTGGCGCTCAGCGCTCACCACCAGCGCGTCCCGGCTGATCGCGGCGAGGCTCCCGGTCAGCCCCGGCTCCGGCTCCTGCCCGCGCGCCGCCGCCCGCGCCGCCGCCTGCAGCCAGCCCGACAACGCCCACGCCGCCACCTCCTCACAGAACCCCGCCCCGTCCACCGCCAGCCGATCCTCCCGGATCAGCGCCGATCCGTCCAGCCTGAACCGGTGCCGCCGGGGCGGCGGGTGCGGCGCCGCCTCCACCCAGCGCAGCGCCTGATCCGCCGCGTCGAGCCGCCGGGGCGGCCAGCGGCCCAGATCCAGCCCCACCGGCTCCGCCCCGCCGCCCTCCCTGTGTACCGGGTGCAGGATCACCGCCCCCCCCCACCGCTCCACCGACGCGACCGCCCCGTGGACGTCGAGCCGCATCGGCTCCGAAGGCGCCGATATCCGCCACGCCCACACCTCCTCCCCCACCGCCAGCACCACATCCCCCGCCAGCAGCCAGCGCGGCCCCAGCGACGCCCCTGCCGGTCGCAGCAGCGCCGCCACCGGCTCCAGGCTCTGCCCGTCCAGCACCATCGGGAACGCCAGGATGCGGCCCCCCTCCCGCGTGATCACCGCGTTCGATCCAAGCCTCCGCTGCGACCGCAGCGCCAGCCGCAGCGCCCGCTCCGGCTCCGTCACCGCCTCCCACCGCTCCAGCCCCTCCGCCGTCCGCAACAGGATCGCCTGCCCGCCACCCTGCCCGCTACCCTCCCCGCCACCCTGCCCGCCACCCTCCCCGCCACCCTCCACCCAGGCGCTCAGCAATTCGTGATCCAGCGCGATCCGGAACGGCGCCGCCCCCTGCTCCCCCTGCGCCTGCATGTCCCTGACCTCGATCTGCGCCCCCTCCGCCAGCACCACCCGCCCCGTCCCCGTCGCCACCACCTCCCGATCCGTCCGGAGCCGGATCGCCCCGCTCTGCGGATCGATCACCGTCCCCCGACCCAGCAGCACCTGATCCCCGATCCGGCGCGGCGCCCCCGCCCCCGGCACCGACCAGCGCGGCTTCAGCGCGTCCTCCGGCGCCCACCGCTGCGCCCGGTCGCCCACCAGCGCCACAACATCGCCGTCCGGCAGCCACAGCGCCCCGTCCGAGGCCACCCGGCAGACCGTCCGCACCGCCTCCACCGTCCCCGCCCGGAGATCCGAGAGCGCCATCCGGTAGCGCAGGCTCAACACCCCCGCCTGCTGCGCCTCCGCCTCCTCCAGCGCCCCCTCCAGCCCGCTGATCCCCTCCTCCAGCCGCTGCAGCGTCGCCCGCACCACCTCGGCCCCCGCCGCCGTCGTCGTCCGATGCTCCCGCAGCCGCCGCTCCTCCTCCTTCAGCCGCCTCAGGTTCAACCTGAGCGCCGCCGTCAGCTCCTCCACCTCCTACTCCGTCTTCTTCAGCGGGCTCCGCGTCGGCGCCCGCCCCCACAACCTCTCAAACCACCCCCGATGATCCTCCCCGCACTGCTGACAGATCGCCCCCTCCCTCAGAGCATACCCGCAGCATTTACAAGCGGGGGGGGTCATGGTTTTTTGCGGGGGTTACCCCCCGCATCGGCATGGCGCGGCGTGCGCCGCTGATGCCTCCCCCCGCGCGCACTGGCGCGCGACGGCTGGCCCATGACCCTGGTGAATGTGGGGGACGGTAGTATCTGTCTCGACGGGCGCTTTTTCGTGGGTACGTCCCCCACATCCACCGGGCCAGCCGGGGCGTATCGGGGAAATCGGTCGGGCAAGAGGTCTGGGAACAGGAGGGGTTCCGGGGTTTTCAGGGGGGCAGGGGCAGGGTGG
>JBEIQZ010000877.1:0-1454 GCA_040376255.1 Alphaproteobacteria bacterium | reverse complement strand
GAACCAGACCCAACGTGCCGCGCGCACATCCATCTCGCCCTCGACACGTCCACATCACCGCCCGGGTGCCGGGGCGTTCGCATCACGCTCGACGACCGGCCTGCGCCCTCGATGTCCGGACAGGTGCTGCTGCGCCTGCTGACGGCGGAGGCGCCGACCACCGACGGGGCGCTCCAGGTGCTGGGCGCCCGCATCACCAGGGGAGGGACGGGGATGCAGTGGATCTGGCGCATGCTGCATCCGGCTGACCTCGCGCAGCTCCAGATTCGGAGCAAGTGCCCGGCACGCCCCCGCCGGGAGGACAAGTGATCCGCGTGTGGTAGAAACGAGCAAGGGCGGGCTCACGCACACACACCGTCCAGGAGTTCACGATGGCAGACAGCAGCACGGTTGGGGGCAAGGTGACGGACGCAGACATCCTGGATGATGTGCTGCGGCGCATCGCGCGGGTTCTGGGTATGGAGGAGGACGAGGACGTCGACACGCTCCTCGAAGCACTGGAGCAGGGGCGGTCGGAGGCAGAGCAGGAGCGGGTAGCGGCGCAGCAGCTCCGGTCGAAGATGGAGCTGCTGGAGACGAACCTGGTGACCGCTGCGGAGGATCTGCGCGCCACGCAGGATGCGCTGCGGACCACGGAGGACGCGCTGCGGGCGGAGCAGAGCCGGGCGGCGGCCATCCAGAGTGGCGCCCAGAGGTCAATCAACGCGACCGCCGCGACCTGGATTGCGGCGCTGAAGGATCTGGAGGCGAAACTGACGGCGTCGCAGGCGGAGACCGAGACTGCGCGGCAGGCAGTCCTGCGCGCCGAGCGAGAGGTGGCCGCGCGCCCCGTTGCCCGCGCACCCCGCGCCGTCGCGCTGGAGCAGGCAGAGGCAGAGTTGGCGAAGGCCGCCGAGAAGATCCGGACGCTCCAGGACCAGCTCGGTGTCGCTGTGCGCGACCGGGCTGACGCGCGGACGCAAGAGGACGCTGCGCGGAAGGAGCTCGGGCTTATCGACAAGTACCTCTGCTGGGGAGAGAATTCCGGCCCGCGCGTGGCGGTCATCCGGGAGCGGATTCAGCGCAGGGACATCCAGGTCGAAGCACTGCGGGTGGAGCTGACGAAGGCGCAGCTGGCGCTGGTGAAGGCGCAGGCGGCGGCGGGGCAGAATCGCCAGAAGTAGCGGATGCCCACCCGGATTGCCCGGAGATGTGTGGGAGGTTACGAACACGACACACACACACACACAGGAGGTGCTGCATGCCGACGAGCACAGACGAGGCGATCACGTCGATGGAGGAAGCGACCCGGCAGGCGGCAGAGACGGCCCGCGCCCGGCTTCGGATGGTGGCGCTGGTGGCGGAGATGCGCCGGCTCCATACGCGATCATCGGACGGGAAGGTACACGCCCACGAGGTCCTGCGGATCCTCAAGGAGACGGTGGACGCGCGGGAGATCGTGGAGCGCCAGGGTG
>JBEIQZ010000858.1:0-1554 GCA_040376255.1 Alphaproteobacteria bacterium | reverse complement strand
GGATCATCATCGGTCACTGCGGCGCTCACCTGCCCCTCCGGTAACGCGGAAACACTGCTGGTCGCTGTGATATCCGGCGACCGGCGCTTCCAACATCCTGTTCCTCTCCTCTGTTCTTCTCCAAAAACGTTCGCCCCTCACAATTGTCCCTGCGGCGGGATCTGCCCTTCCTTTGTCCCGCTGCGCCTTCCACTCTCCACGGAGCTGAACCATGGCCCTCATCCTCACCCCCACCCCTGTCCCGCTCGACCGCGCAACTGGCGCCCTGCTTGCCCACGCCTGCGGCGACGCCCTCGGCGCCCCGCTGGAGTTCCTGCGCCTGCCGACGGTGCGCGTTGCTCCTGCCGCTATCGAGCGTTGGACGGACGACACCCATATGGCGCTGTACCTGGGCGCCGCCGTCCTCGACCACGGAGCCGGCCCGCTCGACGCGGATCGCTTCGGGGCCGCCGTCGGCGCTGCCTTCCTGCGCTGGCTGCACGATCCGCTCACCCCCTCCACCGCCCCTGGCACCACCTGTCTCTCCGGGGCCCGCCGCTTTGAGTCCTGCCGCGACTGGCGCACCAGCGGCGTCCCCTCTGGCGACGGCTGCGGCGCGGTCATGCGGATCGGGCCCCTCGCCATCGCCTTCAGGGACGCGGCGCTCACGGAGGCCGCTGACATCTCGGCACGTGTCACCCACGCCCACCCCGATGCCCGCGAGGCGGCCATCGCCGGGGCGCATCTCACCCGGATGGCTCTGGAGGCGGGCGACCTCACCCCCGCCATGGTGCAGGCGGTCATCCAGCGGCTCCGGGGTGACTGGGGCCGGGGCGGCCGGGTCGCGGAGAGCCTGGCGGCGGCGCTGCGGCTGGCCGGGGCGGGCGGCGAGTGGCTCGATGAGGCGGCCATCCCCCCGGCGACGGCGGCTGGAAGGCAGCCAGCGCGCTGGGGCTGGCGGTGGCAGCGGCGTTGCGCTGGGGACGCTCGATGGCGGTGGCAGTGGAGAAGGCGGCGCGGATCGGCGGGGACTCCGACTCGGTGGCGGCAATCACCGGGCTGCTGCTGGGCGCCGCCGGTCGCCCCATCCCCCCCGGTTGGCTGCGCGTCCTGCCCGAGGCCGACCGCATCCGTCGCCTTGCTGCCGACCTCCACGCGCTCGACCAGCCGGTGGCCTCCCGCGTCCCGGTGAGCGCTCCTGCCCGCGCTGAGCTGCCGCTGGTGGTGGTTGCGGATCTCCACGGCCGGCCTGACCTGTTCGCGGCGCTGGTACACCGGCTGGACGTGGAGATCGGTCGGTACCGGCTGGTGACGCTGGGTGACTACACCGACAACGGGCCGGACATCGCGCCCCTGCTTGACCGGATGATCGCCCTGCGCGCGGAGCGTCCCGACACCTTCCACCCCATCCTCGGTAACCACGACCTCGCCTGCCTGCGGGCGCTGGGCTTCCCCGGCGAGACCCCCGACGCGCGCTGGTTCCAGGAGTGGAACCACTACTGGGACGAGGGCCTCAGCACCCCTGCCCGCTATGGTGCCTCCGATCTGGACGGCTTCGCCCGCGCCATGCCGCTG
>JBEIQZ010000901.1:0-1330 GCA_040376255.1 Alphaproteobacteria bacterium | reverse complement strand
GGGCTGCTCTGATGCAGTAATCCGTATCTTTTCATACATGACTGAAGGACAGTGGTTTTGACTTTCAGACAGCAGCGTGCTACTGTCTGAAAGTCAGTAGAGGTATCATGTCAACCCTCCTTCGCCTCCTCCGCACCCGCCTCGCCGCCGCCGGGATCACCCCCGACGAGGCCAACCGTCTGGCCGACCTCGGCCACATCGAACACCTCGATGTGCTGGCCACCTGGCTCGGTGACGACGACCAGGCCGAGCTGGTCGATAGCTACATCAACCGGCTGACTGCCTCGCGCGCCCGCGCCCTCGGCCAGCAGGCCGCCGCCTCGACCCACCCGGACGAGCGGGCGGACGCCTGGGGCGACATCACCGCCGACGAGGCTGTGGCCTGGATCGACGCGATGGCAGACGCCGACGAACGGGACTACCCCCGCGATGCGGGTGCGGTGGCGGCGTTCCTGGCGGGTGTGGCTGATGTGCTGGGGGTGCGCTGATGCTCGCGCTCCTCTCTGCGCTCGGCATCGACCCGAACGCTGACCCCGACGACCAGATCGAGCAGGCCCGCGAGCTGGCCGAAGCCGCCTGCCGCCTGCCGCGCGTCTATGCGGAGCGCGACGAGGCGCTTCAGGCGGTACGCCGCCTCGACGACGAGGGGGCAAGGCTCCGGGCGCAGGTGGCACAGCTCCAGACGCGCCTGGACAGGTTCGAGGACGGTCGGGACATCCTCTGCGACGACTGCGGGCGACTCGCCGCCTCAGTCGAGGGCGAGCGGGTGGTCTGCCCGCGCTGTCCGGTGGATTGGGAGGCCCGATGAACCGCGCCCATCGTGTGATCCGGGCAGGACGCCACCTGATCCCCGTCGTTCGGTGCGACTCCTGCACGGCAGAGATCGTGTGGGCGACCACGGTGAACAGCAAGAAGATGCCGGTCAACGCCAGCCCGACCAGTGTGGGGACGCAGATCCTCCGGGTGGTGAACGGCGTCCTCGTCGTCCGCACCCTCCGCCCCGACGAGCAGCCAGCAGAGGGAGAGCGCCGCTGGACGGCGCACCATGCGGTGTGTCCCGCCGCCGCAAAGCATCGTCGTGACGCTCCTGCTCAGCAGGACGCAGCTCCGACACCGCTGACCGCGCTCCCGGTGCGGACGGCTTGGGATCGTCGTGACGCTCCTGCTCAGCAGGACGCAACTCCGGCCCCGATGGCTGCGCCCCATGTGTGGTCGACACGGAAAGGTGTGCGATGACGATGATCATCGGCTCTGCCGTCTACCTTCACGCCAGCGAGCTGCCCGCGCTCCCGCCCTGCCCGTCGTCCCCTGGAGATCCCCGCGCTCCGCT
>JBEIQZ010000970.1:0-1039 GCA_040376255.1 Alphaproteobacteria bacterium | reverse complement strand
CGGCGGCGGGGCGGGCGGCGGGGAGGTAGAAATCGACGCAGCTCCCGGCCTCCGGCAGATCGAGGACGCCCCGGTGCTGCTCGGCGATGCGATCGACCATCACCATCCCGAGGCCCTGGAGCGTGGAGCCGCCCCGCTGGAAGGGCTCGAAGATCCGGCCCCGCTGCATGATCGGGATCCCCGGCCCGCCGTCCTCGACCCGCACGCGCACCCACGCCGCCACCCCGGCCGCCGCGTAGCTCCGCAGCGGGCGATCCGGCAGCGCCGCCGCCGCCACCTGCACCTGGACGCGGCCCGACCGCTCCCGCGCATAGCCGATCAGCGCCAGGAGCAATTGCTGGAAGGCGACCGGATCGACATCGGCCATCAGCGACCGATCCCCGGAGACCTCCAGCCTGAACCTGTCTGGATCGTCCGCCCCCTTCGGGGCCGCCGGGCGCTGCTCTGCGGCGATCCCCTCGGCCAGCGTCAGCAGGCTGACAGTGACGCGGCGGAGCGTCTGCTCCCGACCGAAGCTGGAGAGCTGGCGGGTGAGGGTCTGCGCCCGCAGGACGGTGCCGAGGATGGTGCGCGCCCGATCCTTGACCGACGGGTACGGCTCCATCGACAGCAATTCCGCGTGTCCCTGGATCGCCGCCGCCAGGTTGTTGACGTCGTGCGCCACCGCCCCGGCCAGCCGCCGCAGATCCTCGAACCGCTCCTGAGCCGGCGCGACCGCCGGGGTCGCCTGCTCAGAGAACAGCGCGACGATGCAGGCGGGCTGCCCCTCCAGCGCGAGGATGCGGCTCCTGAGCACCACCTCCACCGGGCGCCCGCTCCGGTGCCAGATCCGCCACGGCACGCCGGCCGCCGGCTGGCCCTGGAACGCCCCGCGCGCCGACGCCACCGCCCGCGCCCGATCCTCCGGGTTCGGATACAGGCAGTCGAACCAGCCGAGCCGCCGCAGCTCCTCGGCTGACCAGCCGCACAGCGCCTCCATCCGGGCGTTTATACGCAAAAACTCCCCGGTGGTCGTCGCGACCACCAGCCCCTCGCTCAT
>JBEIQZ010000419.1:0-5603 GCA_040376255.1 Alphaproteobacteria bacterium | reverse complement strand
CTGGAGGAGCGTGAGCGCGTTCACCGGGAGGCTCTATCGCTCCGGGCAGAAAGCGGCTATATCCAGTATATGCTGCAGTCGATGCCGTTGATCTCTTTGATGTTGTTCCCGATGGCCTGCGGTCCCGACGAGAAGCCGCTGGACACCGACGTGCCCGCGCCACCGGGAGACTTCTTCCAGGGGTTCGTCCCGAAGAACGTGGTGATCCTCCACACAGACACCCTGCGGTGGGATCACACGCCCTGGTACGGCTACGGGCGCGAGACCTTCCCGCTGCTCTCGGCGCGGAGCGGCTGGGTGCGCTGGGAGCGCATGTACTCGACCTCCGGCTGGACCGCCCCCTCGACGGCCTCCTTCTTCACCGCCCAGGACATCCACCACCACGGCGTCCGCATGACCAACGACGACGTCGGGGACGATCTGCTCGGGCCGGTGCTGGGCGACTGGTACCAGCAGCAGGGGTACGCGACCGGGCTGGTCTCCGGCAACATCCTGTTCCTGGAGGACAGCGGGATGACGCGCGGCTGGCAGTCGGCCACCGTCGACGATCACGAGCCGATGAACGCCTCGGCCAACACCGCCGCCGCCCTCAACTGGCTGGACAGCCTCCCGGAAGCGCAGCCCTTCATCCTGCACATGCAGGCGTTCGATCCGCATGCCGCCTGGTACCCGGCAGAGGAGGATCAGGGGACATACGCCGATCTCTCCGTCCTGCCCTTCGCCCTCACCGACTCCAGCGACGACCAGCGCACCGGCCTGACGCGCGCCCTCCGCGAGGTCGATGCCGCCGCCAAACAGGCGATGCTGACGTCGATCGTCGGCCTCTACGATGAGGAATTGCTCGGGCTGGATCGCAGCCTGGAGCAGCTTTTGCAGGGGCTGGAGGCGCGCGGGCTGCTCACGGACACGCTGATCGTCTTCACCGCCGATCACGGCGAGACCCTGTTTGATCGCGGCGACACCTTCGGCCACGGCAGCAGCCTGTTCGAGGAGCAGCACCGCATCCCGCTGGTCTTCTATAACCCCGCGCTCACCGATCAGAGCGTTGACGACTGTCTCGGCTCCAACGTGGACGTCCACCCGACGCTCCTGCATGTGATGGGGCTGCCCGTCCCCGACGGGATCGACGGCGCCCCGCTCCAGGAGCAGTGCCGCGCCTTCACCACCGGCAGCATCTACCGGGATCTGAACACCGACGGCGTCGTGATCCCGCTCCAGATCACCATCCAGACGGCGGAGTGGAAGCTGCTGCGCGACTGTGAGCGGCGCGAGAGCCTCTACCACATCTCCTCCGACCCCGGCTCGATCCGCCCCATCACGGACGTCGCCGACGCCCCGGTGGAGGGGATGCGGAATGAATTGGACGCGTTCATGGTCGAGGTTCAGGAGAAGTGGCCGGACGTCTCCTGCGGCGCCGGCCCCTGAGGCCACCCTCCAGGCTGCCTGTCACCAGGCGATGCTGCCCCGCCCGAGCGCCAATTCCAGCCCGCGCAGCGCATGCGCTGAGTCGCCGATGACGTCGAGGTAGAGCTGCTCGTCCTTCTCCCGGAGCGCCGCCATCTGCTCCGGCCCGGTCTGCGCCTGGAGCGCCTGGACGGTCAGCACGAGGTTCTGCGCGGCGGTCTCCAGCAGCTTCTGCTGGTTCTCGTCGGGTATATAAAAACCCATCGCGGAGAGCTTGCTCATGGTCTCCAGGAAGTGGCCGAGGAACTTCAGGGTCTGGACGGTGAGCTTCAGGCTGTAGGACGGGTTCCGCTTCGCAGCCGCCTGGTACATCGAGAGTTCGATGGGGAGCCGGTAGAACATCAGCGGCACCTGGGTCTGGATCGCGGTGCGGGACTTCGGCGAGCCGAAGCCGCGCGCGACAGCGTAGCTCGCGCCCTGGAGGATGTGCGCGCCGCCGCAGGTGTAGCCGAAGAGCGGCTGGCCGGATCGCTCGAACTTCTCGCCGCGCTGCATCTTCTGGTACATGAACGCGGTCTCCTGCATCAGAACGGCCACCTGGAAGTCGGTCAGGTAGTCCAGATCCATCGCCGTCCCGTCCGCCGCCACCCACTGCAGCTCCGGCTCCGGCGACCAGGCCGCGAGCGCCTGGAGGCCCCAGGGGATGTCGTTGGGGCTCTCGAAGGAGGAGTGGTTCTGCTCGGCCTTGAGGTGCGTCTTCAGCAGGGTATAGCGGTACAGATCCGCGACCGCGATCTGGGCCGTGCCGCTCGGAAACACCGCGCTGATCGGCACCCCGGCCTCGATCATGTTCTTCAGCAGCAGATCGGTGTGCGGCTCGACCGGCGCGCCGTCCTTCGACTTCGGGAAGCCGAAGAAGCGGTGACCGTCGATCAGGCGCTCCTCGGCGTAGCTGGCGAACAGGTGCGGGATCGCCGGGCGCCCGTCCCGGAGGAGAAAATCCTTGCCGCGCGCCAGCAGGCCGTGCGCCACCGCCCAGGGGTTCCCGGGATCGCCCGCGTAGTTTGAGACGATCCCGGACAGCGCCGTGATCGCCTCGTCGTAGGCCGGCACCATCGGGAGCGGCTTCGGCACTGTGTTGCTGCGCTCCGGCGCCTTCGGCTGGAGCGAGGCGATGTTCGTCGTCGTCCAGATCGTCGGAGCAGCCGTGGCAGCCGTGGGGGCAGCCGTGGCAGCCGTAGCGGCGACCGTGGCGGGCGGGGGCGCTACAGGCGGGGGCGCTGCCTCTCTGCCGTCACAGCCGATCAGCAGCCAGAGCAGCGTGCTCACTTCTTACCGCCTGATCCGCCGGATGCCTCCTCTGCAGACTGCTCCTTGGCTTCTTCTTCGTCGATGTGCATCTGGAGCGCGTCGACGACCAGGATCCGATCCCGGTCGGTGATGTAGGCGATCCCCTGGTGGACGGCGAAGCGGGGCCGCTCCAGCTCGACGGTGCTGCCCCGGATCTTCCACTCCAGCTTGCCGGGCTTCTTGAACTTGAACAGCCAGCCGGTGTCCGTCAGCACCCACATGCGGCCCTCCTCGTCGATCTCCAGATCGACGTCCTCGAAGCCTTCGCCGAGGGTGGCGTCGTCGATGACGGTCTGGTACCGGAAGCCGTCCGTCGCGTTGTAGCTCACGATCTTGCTGCCGTAGACCATATAGAGCTTGCCGTCCTTCCCCACCTCGACCGCGTTCGGCACGCCGTCCTTCAGCGTGTAGCGGCCCACCTCCTCGGAGTCGAGCGTGTAGACGCGGCCCTCATCGCCGATGATCACCACCATCACCTTCTTCTTCGCGATCCAGATGAGGTAGCCCTCTCCGCCGACCTTGTCCTTCTGCTTGTAGTCGATGTCCACCGTCCAGCCGATCTGCGGGTTGCCCTCGGGGTCGTAGATCTGGAGGCGGTTGCGGGAGTCGAGGACGGCGAACCCGTCCATCTCGTCCTTGCCGGGGATGATCTCGACATCCACCGGGTTGACGAAGCCGCCCTGCTCCTCGGACGCCTTGCTGCCTGCGGCGTACCAGCGGCGGGTGGCGTCGAACCAGGCGTTGCTGACGTCGCGCTTGGCGCCCCACTGGCGGTTGGAGACGCCGCTGGGGTCGAACTGCTGGACGCGGTTGTTGCCGATGTCCCCGATGACGAGGTTGCCGAGCTGATCGGCCTCGATGGCCATCGGCTCGCCGAAGCTCTGGAGGGCGCCGACCTCCCAGCCGCGCTCCCCCCACGCCTTGATGTTGCGCCGCCCGCCGCCCATCAGATCCTGCCATGCGTAGAAGATCTCGATGATCTCCAGGATCTCCTTCTGCTGCTTGCCCACCGCCCGCAGCGCCGCCATCTCCAGTCCGGGGATCATGTTGGGGTTCTTCAGCTTGCGGATCGCGAGCATCGCCCGCTCGTCCGGCACGATGCCGGAGGCGCGGAAGCCCTCCGGGACCAGGGAGCTGACCTTCTTGCGGATGTACTCCGGCCCCTCAGCGGCGGCGGTCACCAGGAAGTCGAGCGACGCGTCGTCGTCGGAGTTGGCCTTGTGCTGCTCGTACATGGCGAGGAGCTGCTCCTCGTACTTCGCCTGAAGCTTCACGCCCTCAGCGCTTTGGCGCCATGTCTCGACGCGATCCACGGCCTTGCCGGTGTCGCCCTTGACGTAGTTCACCGCGATCTCGGCGATATAGAGATCTGAGTAGACGAAGCCCTCGTAGACGTCCACCACCTCGATCTTCAGCTTCCGTCCTGTCACCGGGAGGTCGATGTCGACGCGCTGCATGCGATCCTCGATCCGCACGTCGCCGCCCTGCTGCTTGCCGTCCACCCAGACGCGGAGCGTGCGGGGGCGGTCGAATTCGCGGTAGGAGCGCGCGCCCTGAGAGAGGTTCCCCGGCCAGATCGACACGCTCTCCATCGCGGTGTTCGCGTTCAGATCCAGCTCCACCCAGGAGCCCTCTCCGTGGCCGACGACCCCGTCTCCCCAGCCCGATCCGAGCAGCCCGTCGGCGATGTAGTCCGGCTTCGGCTTGTTCTCCTTCACCCCGTCCGGCGCCTCTCCGGTGGAGGACGCAGTGACTTTGGCCTCTGCGCTCCCGATCAGCGCAGGGAGCAGCGCGGTGAGCAGAGACAATGTCAGCGGAGAAAAGGAAAACATGATCCCTCCAGGCCCGGCATGATAACCCATCGCCGCCGCTGAGTCGTCCGATGCGCTACCCGGTTCCTGCTCTCGCCCTCGCCCTGCTCCTCCCGTTCACCGCCGCGCTGCTCTCCTGCTCGTCCGCAGCGCCTCCCGATGTCCCGGCGTCTGCCGCGCCGCTCTCTGCGTCGCCGCTCCCTGCTCCTGCCGCGCCGGTGCCTGTCCTGACCGCCCCGGTGGCCGCCCCGGTGGCCGCCCCGGTCGCCCCGGTCGCCGGCCCGGCGGTGCAGGCCGACATGCACCTCGACACGCCGCTCCAGATGCTGCGGCGCCGGACGGGGCTGGACGACCCGGCGCTGGAGGCGGGGCTGCCGGAGCTGAAGAAGGGCGGGACGACGCTGGCTGTCATGGTGCTGTACCCGCCGAAGGAGGGCGACTGGGCGGCGTCGGCCGAGGCGGCGCTCCGGAAGGTGGAGGCGGAGGTGGAGCGGCTGGAGGAGGTGGAGCTCGCGCGGTCGCCGGAGGAGGCGCGCCGGATCATCGCCGCCGGGAGGATCGCGGTGGTGATCTCGCTGGAGGGGGCGCATGCGCTGGATCGGAGCGGGGTGGAGGGGCTGCGCGCGTTGCATGCGCGCGGGCTGTCGATGCTCGGCCTCACCTGGAGCTTCTCCAACCGGTTCGCCGGATCTTCGGGCGACGAGGTCGGCAGGCAGGGCGGCGGGCTCACCGCAGCGGGCCGGGAGCTGATCGCTGAGGCGCGGCGGCTCGGGATGCTGGTGGACGTGTCGCATGCCTCCCGCCAGACGACGCTCGACGCCTGCGCCCTCCACAGCGGCCCGGTCATCGCCTCCCACTCAGACGCCGCTGCCGTCCACGCCCACGCGCGCAACCTCACCGACCCCGAGATCCGGTGCATCGCAGAGAGCGGCGGCGTGATCGGCCTGAACCTCCACGCGCCCTTCCTCGGCGGCAGCCGCGACATCGCCCAGGCCGTCCGCCACGTCCAGCACCTGCGCGCCGTCGGCGGCGCCCCGG
>JBEIQZ010000078.1:0-15164 GCA_040376255.1 Alphaproteobacteria bacterium | reverse complement strand
CCCCCCCACCCCCCGCCCCCCCTCCCCCCCCCCCCCCCTCCCCCACACAACCATGACCCCGGGGGGAGGCGCGCCAGCGCCGCAGGGGGGAATGAAATTCCCCCCACAACAAGCGATCCAGCAGCTTTGGATGGAGGCGGTGGGGAAGCCTCAGTGGTTCTGCCCCGGCAGAACCACCGAGGCCCTCCCCACCACCGTAATCCAAAGCTGCTGGATCGCGCGGGAGGAGGCGACGTGGAGGAGGCGGCGTGTGTAGGGTCTGTCCATATAGAAGGTATCAGAGGCTTCAAGGACGACGACGTAGTCGAATTCGAGTCCTTTGACCTGCTGGACATCGACGACATCGATGCCGGGGATGAAGGCGAATTGTTGTTCAGTGACGAGGCGGAGGCCCGGGAGGTCCATGCGGCTCAAGCCGTCGTAGTAGAGGCGGGAGAGCTCGGGGTTGGGGGTGAGGAGGGCGACGGAGGCGTTCGGCTCGGTGCGGACGAGGGAGCGGAGCGCGCGACCGAGGAATTCGACGCAGGCGCCGTGATCGGGGAAGGGGAAGATCTCGACCGGGGGGCCGTCGCGGGTGGTGAGGGGGGCGGCGTCGTCCTCGACATCGGGGCCGAGGAGCATGCGGCTGAAGGCGGTGATGGGGCGTGTGGAGCGGTAGGAGATGCGGAGGGTGGAGAGGTTCCGGGTGGGGATGCCGAGGATACCGAGGAGTTCGCCCCAGTCGGTGCTGCCGCCGACCTCCTGGATGTGCTGCTGGGTGTCACCGGCGAGGGTGAGGCAGCGGTGCTTGTCGAGGGTGCCGATGAGGACGGAGAGCTCCATGCCGGAGAAGTCCTGGGCCTCATCGACGGCGATGTGGCTATGGCGGACTTCACCGCCGCCTTTGGCCTTGAGCGGGCCGATGCGGAGCTGCCAGGCGCGGAGGAGGATGGCGTCGTCTTCTTCGTCGAGCCAGGGGTCGGCGTCTTTTTCGCGGTCGAGGAGCCGGTCGATCTGGAGCTGCTGGCCGCGCACGGTGTCGGCGATCTTGTCGACCTCTTCGGGGGTGAAGCCGAGATCGGCCATGATGTTCCGGTCGGAGGTGACGAAGCGCCAGTCATCGAGGGCGGAGCTGGGGGTGGCGGGGGCCTTGCGGCTGCGGACGATCCGTTCGAGGTGGACGGGCAGGCGCGGGTGGAGCTTGAAGCGGGAGACGATGGAGGGGGTATTGGCGTTGCGGTGATCGGGGAGGGCAGGGAAGTGGCGGGAGGCGAGGCGGCGCGCCCAGTCGTACCAGGTGGTGACGGGGACGTTCTTCACGCCGAGTCCGGGCAGCACCTTGCTGACGTAGTCGCGGAGCGCCCTGCCGAACACGACGACGAGCATCTTGAGCGGCGCGAACCGGGCGGGGTTCTGGTGGGCGAGCCAGGCGATCCGGTGGAGCGCCACGGTGGTCTTGCCGGAGCCTGCGCCGCCCCGGATCAGCACCGGGCCGCTGTCCGGGCGGGCGATGAGATCGAACTGTTCTTTGTCGATGAGGGCGGCGATATCGGGGAGGTGCTTGTCGGCGCGGTGGGCGCGGCCGGTGCCGAGCCGCTGATCTCCGGCGACCCGGTGCCAGAGGAAGGTGCCGGAGGCGTCCATTACGCGCGGCTGGAGGGTGGAGAGCTCCTGCCAGTCTTCGTCCTCGCGGATCCAGGTGCCTTTCGGGCTGGAGACGCGATCCAATTGGCCGCGCGCGATGGAGACGGTGCGCCGGACGAGGAGCTGTCCGCTGACGGTGCGGCGGCCCATGTCCTCCTCGTACTCTTCACCTTCCTGGTACTGGTAGTAGAGCCGCGCGATGGGCGCGTGGCGCCAGTCGACGATCCGCAGCCCTTCTTCGAGGCAGGTGGCCTTGCCGATCAGCACGTCGGAGGTGCGGCCCTCCTGGGTGGTGCGGAGGTGGGCGAAGTAGGGGCTGTCGGGGTCGACCTCGTCGACGGTGCGGCCCTTGCGGAGCTGTTCAGCGAGGCGGCCCATCTGCTCATATTGCTGCTCAATGGCAGGTTTATCTTCCGTCTTTGCGGTGCGGATATCGTCCTTGAGCCGCTCCAGGTCAGCGGCGAGCGCGACCTCATCCACGTGTGACGGCGGCGGCACCCGCGCCAGACGCTCCTGTGTCTGAGCGAGCAGCGCCAGCTCTTCTTCCACCGGATTCATCGGATCCATCTATATCCCCCGGGCGCCCGGCCATACAGGCGCAACCCGCCGCTCTATCACGCCGGGATCGGGCGCGCCGATCAGATCCGCTCATTCAGCCCGATGGCGTCGGCCATCGCCTGGAGCGCCTCGCGGCGATCGGCGATCTCGCGGCGGGACACCTCGCGGGTGCGGGCGGCGTCGCTGTAGCCGGTCAGCACATAGCCGGGCGTCTTGCGGTTGCGCTTCAGCACGAACAGCCGTCCGTCGGGCATGTCCCCGACGACAAGCCCGAGCGGGCCGTCGACGGCGTGGATGAGATCCTGCATGGTGTGGGGGAAGAAGGGGCGCGGCATCCGGTGTTCATGGCACGAACGCGTCCCCGTGTCCACCGACCCCGAGCGGCACCTCAGACAGACCGCGCTCCATGTCCATCACATACAGGGTCTCAGTGTCCCAGGGGCCGGTGCCGTTGCCGAAGTGCATGTTGGGGATCCAGTAGCCGAAGCGGTCGCTCACCATCTCGGCGGGGGCGCCCTCCGCGTCGAACCGCCAGACGGTCTGCTGGAGGTACTCGGTGACGTAGAGGTTGTCGCAGGCGTCGACGTTGAGGCCGTCGAGGCCGCCGTGGAGGTCGAGGATGTAGTCATCCGGCAGGCAGATCGGCTCATCGATGCCGTAGACGCTGGCGTCCTGGCAGTGGCCCTCCCAGGGGAACAGGTTGCTCAGGGAGCGGCAGGGATCGCCGACGGCGAGGTCAGCGCAGACATCGATGTAGGCGTTGTCGTCGAAGGAGGTGTAGCAGACCTCGATCCCCTCCTGGCTGGCGCTGCAGGCGCCCTCCTCGCCGTTGAAGGTGCAGGCGGGATCGTCGTCCAGGCAGGTCTGGACGGCCTCGGCGTCGGCGCGGGCGCAGGAGAGCGTGCCGGTGCTGTCGGGGGCGCAGGCGCTCTCCAGGGGCTCCCCGAAGCGGGTGGTGGTGCAGGCGTCCCCGGCGGCGCGCCCGGCGCAGGCGGCCTCGTCCGGGTCGGGCAGGCAGAGGAGCTGTCCGTACTGCTCCTGGCAGGTGCCGACCCCGGCGGCGTAGACGGAGCAGGACTGTCCTGCGGTCTGGCAGGGGTTCTCCGGGATGACCGGGGCGTCGGGGGTCGTCGCGTAGACGCGGGGGGACGACCAACCGGCGCCGTCGCGGTCGATTGCCCAGATCACGCCGCCGCCGAAGCTGCCGATGTAGAGCCGGTCGTGGTCAGCGGAGAGGCTCAGGCCGTTGGGGTTGTAGAGCCCGACGGCGATGATCTCGTACGCCCCGGTGTCGGGGTTGACCGAGCGGACGCGCCCGCCGGACTGCTCGCTCACGAAGATCGTTCCGTCGCGCTCGATCTCGATGCCGTTGGGGTAGCTCAGCCCGCCGACGAGGGCGGTGCGGGCGCCGGTCTGGTCGTCCACCCGGTAGAGCGTGCCGGTGATCGCCTCGCCGTACACGAAGTCTCCGTCCGGCAGCAGCCTCATCCCTGAGGCGAAGGTCGCCGCGCCCGGCAGGATTACCTCCTTGTTGCCGTCGATGTCCACGGCGAGGAGGTTGCCGCGCTCATCGACGAGGATCACGTTCCCCTCGCCGTCGAAGGCGAAGTCCTCCGCCGGGGGGATGTCCCCGATGGGCGAGGGGTCGATGGGGAGCGGGGGGAGTGTGTCGCAGTCTGTCAGGGAGGTCAGGCCGGTGTCATCGGCGCCGGAGTCGGTGCCGGAGGTCGCACCGGAGTCGGCGCCGGAGTCGGTGCCGGGATCGGGGGTGTCCTTGCCCGGTTGGCAGGCGGCGAGCAGGGCGAGCAGGGCGGGGAGGCCGGGGGGCGACGGGCGGGGTCGGGTCATGGGGTCACTCACACAGCTCGATGGGTTCGTTGCAGCTCAGGCCGTCGGGGCAGTCGGCGTCCTCGTCGCAGGGGACGAAGCCCTCGACCGCGACCTCTCCGTCATGGCGGTAGCCGGTGCGGAATTCCACGCAGCCGGGGTCTCCGCCGGAGATCGGCGTGAGCATCGCGGCGTCGACGGTGTTGCGGGTGAGGTGGCCGTTCGGGAAGCCGGTGACCCCGGCCCCGATCAGCAGGTCGATCAGCGCCGCCGGCACCTCCCCGGCGCCGTCATCGGCGAAGGAGCAGGTGAGCGAGATCGGCGTGAGGCCGTGCTGATCGATGGTGAGGACGAGATCGACGCTTGCGCGGGCGGTGGCGGCGGGCAGATCCCAGGTGAGGGCGAGGGGGGTTCCGGCGCGGAGGATCCAGGCGGGCGGGACGTTCTGGAGGGCGTCCACCCCGATCCCGTGGAGCGCCACCGGGTCGAATTCGCCGCCGCTGCTCTGGAGCGCGATCAGCCCGCCGGTCGTCCAGGGCGGGTTGGGGAGGCGGGTGAGGAAGTACTGCATGCTCGGCGGCACCGGCTCCATCGACGCGGGCTCCAGCAGCCCGCCGATGGTGACCGTCCCGAGCGAGGAGGCGGCGGGGTAGGGGATACAGGTGCCGTCGAAGTCGCAGGTCTCGTCGCTCTCGCAGGCGGGGTTGCAGGCGGGGTTGTTGCGGCGGAGCAGGCGGCACTCTCCCGCTGCCTCGACCTCCTCCAGCACGCTCACCGGGATGACCCCGTTGAGGACGGTCCCGGTGACGATGGCATAATCGATGTAGGACTCCACAACAAAATCGCCGTAGCGCTGATCCAGCGGGCAGGTGCCGCCGAGCGGGACGGTGTCGGGTGCCGGCCCTGCGCCGGTGTCAGCGGGACTGTCGCCGGTTCTGGCGGAGTCAGGGGTGTCTTTGGGGGAGGTGTTACAGGCCAGTGACAGAACGGCCAACATCGCAGGGACAGGGATCACGACGGCTCCGTCTCTCCGGTATAGTCCATGAAGCGGGTATCCGATAGCCGGGGCGTGTTAAGGGGCAGTGAGGAGCAGAGATGGACAGTTTTTCGACGCGCGGCATCTGGTGGAACCTCGATGACGCCCCCCGGAACAGCATACACTGGCTGCGCTTCTGGCCCGGCGATCGGGTGATCACCGTGACCACCACCGCCGGCCCGCCCCGGATGATCGCGTCGTGGATGCGCCCCGGGCATGCGGCGGTGTTGGAGGGGGGGGCCGCGCCGGAGGCGGACGGCTGGTGCGGCGCGCCGATGCAGTCCCGCGCCGGGGCGGCGGTCAGCGCCTTCCGGTTCCGGGCGGACGGGGCGGAGCTGATCAGCGAGGAGGCGCGGGCTGGAAAAACGGAGCGCCACCGCTATGTCTTTGTGCCGCTCGACGACGCGGCGCTGGACACCCCGCCCGCAGTCCGGGCGTTCAAGCCGGTCACCGCCCGGTCGCTGCTGAAGGCGGGGCTGACGCAGGACGAGATCGGCGCGATCCCGAAGCCGCTCCTGAAGCGCCTGAGCTACCTGACGCTCGCTGAGATGGCGCAGCAGATCGATCCCGATCTGGCGAAGCGGATCGCCTCCTTCCGGGACGCCTTCGCGTACTGATCGGAGCTGATCGGCGCGCAGCGCAGGGGGCAGCTACTGCGGCGGGCGCTTCTTTCCGCCGCCTCCGCCGCCTGCGCCGCCCTTGCCTGCGCCGCCCTTGCCTGCGCCGCCCTTCGGCGGGTGCGGCGGCTGGGCTGTGTTCGCGCCCGGCACATCGGGGGCGTCGTTCGGCGCGTCCATCATCGGCGGGGGCGCCTCGTGCGGCCCCTGCATGACGAGCAGCATGGCGGTAGCGGCCTCCTGCCAGCGGTCGCAGAGGGCGAACTCTTCGGGCGCGGCGTGGCGGGCGGTCGCCTGGGCGCGGCAGTCGATCTCGCGCTGGACGAAGGTTGTGTAGTTGCCGATCAGCGCGTCCTGGCTCCCGGCCTGGAGCCGCGCGACCTCGGCGATCATGGAGCGGATCTGCTGGATCTCCTGGGTGTACTGATCCTGGGTGATGCGACCGGAGATCATGGCCAGGCAGGCGTCGAAGGACTGCGACTGCGCGAGGGCGGCGACCCCGGCGAGCGCGTCGCCGGAGGAGGGCGGGGCGGGGATGGGCTCGACGCAGAGCATCGGCGGGGGCGCGTCCTTGAGCGGCGGGGACTCGGCGACGACGAGGCGGGCGCCGGGGGCGACGGTGGGGAGGTGGGCGCAGCCGGTGAGGAGGGGCAGGAGGGCGAGGAGGATGGACATCGGGTGGGTTAACCGGGTTCCCTGGGCGGCGCACCCCGGCGGTAGTCGCGCGGGTCGAAGGCCGACTCGTAGGTGCTGCGCTCGATGCCGATCCACTCGGTGTGTTCGATACCGCGCGGGTTGACGGCGGCGGGGCCGACGGGGAAGGCGCTGGCGACGCGGATCTGGCGGTTCTGGTGCCGGGCGACCTCGCGGAGCTCGTCGGCGGCCTCGGAGAGATCCTGATCCTGGCTGAAGATCACGGCGATGTCATAGGCGCGGCGCCAGGCGAGGCTGGCCACATCGAGCGCGAGCCGCACGTCGATGCCCTTCTCGGCGGCGATGCGGCGGCTGGCGGTGCCGTAGCCGGGGATCTGGAACGTCTGGTTCCGGTAGGCGAGCGGGCGGCTGTAGGTCCACACGCCGTCGATGTACATATGGCCGAGCTTCTCCATCCAGAAGTTGTGCCAGAAGGCGTCCTCGGTGACCTCCGGGAGGCCGATGTAGAAGCGCGTCTGCACCAGATCCCAGTCCTTGATGCCGCAGACACGCCGGGCGAGGAGCTGGAAATCGGTGTCCGGGTAGCGGCTCCCGAAGGTGTCTTTGGCAGAGCGGAACAGGTTCTGTCCGTCAATAAAGGCGATGGCGCGGGGCTGCGGAGGGGGCATATGGAGGGGCGTAACCGGTTAGGGGGGGGGGCATGTCCATCCTGCTTAGCGAACAGCTCGCCTCCTTCTCGGAAAACGACTACGCAGTGCGCGCGGTGCGCGGGCTCCTGGGGGTCCTGCCGTTCGTCCCGAACTGGCGGCACCCGGGGACGCTGGAGGAGGCGGCAGCGCGGCTCGATCCGGCGCTGACGGATCGGGTGGTGGTGCGGGCGGAGCGGCTGGCGATGGAGCCGGGGCCGCAGGCGGCGCTGAAGACGTTTGAGCTGCTCGACAAGGGCGACAAGGGGCTGGCGCTGTTCTCGGGCATCCGCAGCGCGGTGCAGGCGGCGCGGCGGGTGGAGGGGGCGCTGGAGACCGATCCGCAGCAGGCGGCGGACGCGGGGCTGAAGGCGCTGGGGCTGTCGTATGCAGGTTGGAAGCTGTTCCCTGGAGAGACCGCCAAGGATCGCATGAACGCGATGCTCGACACGGACGCGGGCAAGGCGCTGCTGATCTTCTATGTGGCGGTGGACGTCATCCTCCCGTTCGCGGACAACGTGGCGTCGGGCGGGCTGGAATTGATGTCAGGGGTCATCGAGCGGTACGCGACGGAGAACGCGCAGCGGCTGGTGCCGGTGGCGGGGAGCGAGGTGCAGGAGGCGGTGGGGATGCTGCAGGAGCTGGCCGGGACGCTGCGCGGCTTCGCCGGTCAGGCGTCGTCCTTCGCCCGCCCGCTCTCGGAGTGGTGCCGGGAGAAGCTGCCGGGGATGCTCGGAAAAGTGGACGCGCTGGGGGGGATGGTGGCGACGGGGGTGGACGCGCTGGCGACCTACCGCTACCTCGGGGCGGCGATGGTGGCGGAGGTCTGTCTCAGGCAGGCGCTCATGGAGGTGCGGGCTGAGGTCGCGGCTGAGCCGCCGATCCCGCAGGCGCCGATCCGGCTCGCCAAGCGGAGCGATCCGGCGCCGCCGCCGCTGCCCGCGCCTGCGCCTGCGCCCGATCCGGCCCCGGCGGGTGGCTTCTCGATGGGGATGGTCGGCTGCCTGGTGATCGGGGCGCTCGGGCTGGGCATCGCCGCCATCCTCAGCTTCCTGATGTTCAGCCCCGGCGGCACCACCGGCCCGGTCACCGCGCCGCCGCAGACGGTGGCCCCGCAGACGGTCGCGCCGCCGCCGCCGCCGTCGCCGTCGCCGACTGTCGCGCCGATCCCGGCCTCTGACCCGCGCCCGAACCGTCCGAACCGTCCCAAGCGCCCACAATAACTGGGTATCCAGTGATCAGGAGCAGCAGATGTCTTATACTGCCGAAATAAGCCGGAGGAATCCGACGGCATTTTTGTTCATTATCGATCTGAGCGCCTCCATGGGGACCCCCTGGCAGGGGCCGACGACCCGCGCTCAGTGCGTGAGCGACGCGCTGAACCGGGTGCTGCACGAGCTGATCCTGAAGTGCTCGAAGGAGGACGGCATCCGCCACTACTTCGACATCGGGGTGATCAGCTACTCGGGGCTGGGGGTGAAGGACGGGCTGCCGGGGAGCTCGGTGAGCCTGTTCCGGCCCATCTTCCGGCTGGAGGAGGAGCCGCTCCGGCTGGAGACGCGCCGGATGAAGGTGCCGGACGGGGCGGGCGGGCTCGTCGAGACGGAGACGAAGTTCCCGGTGTGGTTCGACGCGAAGCATGCGGGCAACACGCCGATGGTGGCGGCGTTCGAGCGGGCGGCGAAGGAGGTCGCGGAGTGGTGCGACGCCCACCCGGCGGCCTACCCGCCGACGATCCTGCACCTGACGGACGGGGACTCGACGGACGGCGATCCGGAGCCGTTCGCGAAGATGATCCAGCGGATGCGGACGGAGGACGGCAACGTGCTCCTGATGAACATCCACATCTCCAACGGCGGCACCTCGATCAAGTACCCCTCGACCGAGCCGGCCCACCCGCCCGCCGCCGGGCTGCTCTACCGGATGTCGAGCGAATTGCCGCCGGTCATGCAGGGGACGGCGCAGGCGCTCGGCTACGATGTCCGCGACAGCGCGCGGGGCTACATCTACGGGGCGGACGTCGTCGACATGGTGCAGTTCTTCGACATCGGCACCCGCGCCGCCAACAAGGCGCCCTGAACCTGCGATGCGGATCCTGCGCCCGCCAGAAGCGTTCATCGTCCCCAAGCACGGGGTCCGCGAGCTGTTCTGTGAGGATCAGGCCGGGAGCCGCGCGTCGGACGACGGCTGGGTGATGGCCGTGTCAGACGGGGCCACGCAGAGCGTATTGGCGCGGGAGTGGGCGGAGGTGCTGGTGGAGCGCTTCCTCGCGGCTCCGGTGGAGGCGCTGGATCAGGGGTGGGTGGATCCGGCGCAGGTGCAGTATGCGCAGCGGCTCCAGAAGCGCATCCCGTCGATGAGCTGGCACCAGCTCGCGCGGCTCCAGCAGAGCGGCGGGGCCTACGCGACCCTGCTCGGCGTGACGGTGGCGGACGGGGAGGTGCGGTGGATCTCGGCGGGGGACTCGCTGCTGGTGGTGGTGAGCGGGGAGGGGCTGGCCCTGTTCCCGCCGACCACAGCGGCGGAGCTCGACGCCGATCCCTGGCTGATCGGCACGATGCCGGAGCGCAACCTGAGCCTCTGGCCACACGTCCAGCAGGGCGCCTTCCAGCTCCCGCCCGGGCAGACCCGGTTGATGCTGATCACCGACGCCGTCGCGCGGTGGCTGCTCAGCCAGGACGTCGGGTCGGCGGCGCGTCGGCTCTGCGGGATTGACAGCCTGGAGGCGTTCGCGGCGCTGATCGCGGCGGCGCGCGATCAGGAGGGGATGAAGGACGACGACTGCACGCTGCTGGCGCTGGAGGTGGAGGTGGAGGTGGCGGTGGCGGCCGTCCTGCCGGAGCAGGATGGCGAGGTCACCGATCCCTGCTTCCGGCTGTCGCTCCAGACGGGCGCGCTGCCGTTTTCTCCAGAGGAAGAGGAGGAGTACACGGTCGAGATCATCGACGAAGAGGAGGGCGGGGCAGAGGGCGCAGCGCAGGACGGGGAGGGGGGCGATGGCATGCCCGACGCTGGGTGACTACAACCTGTTCATCCAGCATCCCGCGAAGTTCCTGAGCGACCCGGAGCTGAAGAAGGGGACGGTGGTGCTGAACAACCGGGGGCTGCCGCGCGCAGCCTCGGGCAATTTCGCCATCGCCTACCAGCTCAAGTGCGGGCAGCGCGAGTACGCCGTCCGCATGTTCACGCGCGAGATCCCCGACATCCAGCAGCGCTACGCGGTGATCGGCAGCTTCCTGGAGAAGGACAATTCGGGCTTCTTTGTGCCGCTCAGCTACCAGGCCGCCGGGATCCAGATCCGGGGCGTGTGGCAGCCGCTGGTGAAGATGGTGTGGGTGCGGGGGCAGACGCTCGGCTCCTGGCTGCGCGAGCACCTGAAGGAGCCGCCGCTGATCCGGGCGCTCGCTGAGCAGGTGCGGAGCCTCGCGCTGCACATGGAGCAGGCGGGGTTCGCGCACGGGGATCTGCAGCACGGGAACCTGATGGTGGCGGAGGACGGCAACCTGCGGGTCGTCGACTATGACGGGATGTACGTCCCGGGCCTGACCATCGGCCAGGGCACCGAGGAGGGGCACCCGCACTACCAGCACCCCGACCGCCGCGCTGCCCACTTCGGGCCGGAGATGGATCGCTTCCCGGCGTTTCTGATCTATGTGTCGCTGCGCGTGATCGCCGAGGCGCCGGAGCTCTGGCGGGAATTCGGCGACGACGACAACCTGCTGCTGAAGCAGGCGGATCTGAAGAACCCGCCCGGATCGCGGGTGTTCCAGCGGATGCTGGATATGGGGAAGAACCGGGCGCAGGTGGAGCAGCTCCAGAAGATGTGCATGATGCCGCTGGAGCAGATGGTGCCGATCTCGCGGACGGTACGGCGATCCAACATGGATCTGCTGGAGACGCGGGGGCGGGCGCCTCCCCTGGCCCCGTCGCCCGTGGCTGCGCCGCGTCCGGTGCAGAGCGCGCCGGTGCAGGCGCCGGTGCAGAGCGCGCCGGTACAGAGCGCGCCGGTACAGGCGCCGGTGCAGGCGCCGGTGCAGGCGATGCTGAGGAGCGCGCCGGTGCAGGCGCCGGTGAGGAGCGCGCCGGTGCAGATCGCTGCGGTGCAGCCGCTCCCGCTGAGCCACGTCGCGCCGCTCCCGGCCATCCCTCCCGCGCCGGAGCCTGCGCTGTCCGCCGCGCCGGCGGCGCTGCCGTGGGCGGGGGCGTCGGAGCGGGAAGTTCAGCGGGCGCGGGAGCGGCGCCGCCGGGTGCTCCGCGTGGAGAACGGGCAGGAGGCGGAGGTCGCCGGGATGGTGGTGGGGCTGAAGCGCGTCCCTGCGGGTGAGTTTCTGGCGGGCGGCGGCGTGCGGGTGCGGGTGCGGCGCAGCTTCTGGATGATGGAGGTCCCCGTCACCCAGCAGTTCTATCAGCGCGTCACCGGGCGGAACCCGTCCCAGTTCCTGATCGCCGGAGAGACCGCCCCGGTGGAGCGCGTGAGCTGGCGCGACGCGATGGCCTTCGCCGCCGAGGTGTCGAAGCGCACCGGCCACCGCTGGCGCCTCCCGAGCGAATGGGAGTGGGAGTGGGCAGCGCGCGGCGGCGCGGACTGCGGCTACGCCGGTTCGGAGGAGCCGGGCGATGTCGCGTGGCACGACCGCAACAGCGAGGAGAGCACCCACCCGGTCGGGGAGCTCCGCGCCAACGGCTTCGGCCTGCACGACATGAGCGGCAACGTCTGGGAGTGGACGCTCTCTGAGTGGCAGCCCACCCCGCCCGATCTCATCGAGCTGGAGCCCTCTGCAGTCGAGGGGCCGACCGGTCAGGATCTGCACGTCGTCGCGCGGGGCGGCGCCTGGAGCCAGCCCGCCCGCGCTGCCCACCTCGATCAGCGGAGCTTCTTCCTCGCTGAGATCGCCAGCAGCAGCATCGGCTTCCGCCTCGTCCGGGTCGATCCCCCCCCGCCTGTCCAGCGCCCGGCGCCCGTCAGCCGCCCGCACCCCGCGCCGGTCGTCGCACCTGCTTTTACGCCTGTCGCACCGGTCGCGCCTGTTGTCGCACCTGTTGTCGCACCTGTCGCACCTGTCGCACCTGTCGCACCTGTCGCACCTGTTGTCGCGCCCGTTGTCGCACCTGTCGCGCCCGTTGTCGCACCTGTCGCGCCCGTTGTTGCACCTGTCGCACCTGTCATCGCATCTGCCGCACCTGTTGTCGCACCTGTCGCGCCCGTTGTCGCACCTGTCATCCCACCTGTCGCATCTGTCGCACCCGTCATCGTACCTGTCGCATCTGTCGCACCTGTCATCGTACCTGTCGCACCTGTCGCACCTGTCACCCCACCTGTTGTCGCGTCCGCCGCCCCGGTCGCCCCGGTCACAGAGAGCGTCCCGCCTGCCGCACCGGAGGTCATCCCTTCTGGCGTCGCGCTGATCGCGTCGGCCACGCCGGTTGTGCCGGCTCCGCCGGTCGCGGATCGGGTGCGTCTGCCTGATCCGCCTGTTGTGATTCTCCCGCCGCCTGATCCGATCCCTCTGTTCACCGATCCGGTGGGCGCATCTGTGGCGGTATTGGCAGCAGCCGGGGCGGAGTTGATCTCTGTATCGCCTGAGGTCGCGGCACCGGCAAAGAGCGCGGCATCGGCGCCCGTAGAGATCGCGGCGGTCGCTGCGCCCGTGGAGATCGCGGCGGCGACACCCGTTCCTGCGCCCGTGGAGATCGCGGCACCGGAGTTGATTGAGATCGCGGCAGCGGTGCTTGTCGTTGCAACTCCGGAGATCCCGGCGGCTGTGTCGCCTGAAGTGCCACCGGAGATCCCGGCTGCTGTGTCGCCTGAAGTGTCACCGGAGATCGCGGCAGCAGCGCAGGAGGCAACGCCGCCGGAGATCGCGGCAGCAGCGCAGGAGGCAACGCCGCCGGAGATCGCAGCGGCAGCGCAGGAGGCAACGCCGCCAGAAACCGTCGCGGCAGCGCCGCTCCCTGTGACACCGGCGCTCACTGCTGAGCCGGCGGAGAAGGAGGCGTCCAGAGGCGTGGGCGCGGAGGAGGATGGCCGGGTGTCAGGCGAGGCGCAGGCAGGTGATCGCCCCCAACCTGTCCCTGCGGCCCTCTATGTCCCGGCGCTGGTGACGCCGGTGATCCTGATGCCTGCCCGCATGAGGCCGGTGATGGCCCAGCCCCCGGCGATGCGCAGGGTGGAGATCCCGTCAGCGCCGCTGATCGCGCCGGTGCGGGCGCCGTCCGTAATCCCGGCTGCGACGGTGCCGACGCCGGTCGGAGCGATGGCGACAGCAGTGGTGCCTGCGCCGGTGTCGCTGCTGCCCGCGCCGGTCTCAGTCGTGCCTGCTGCATTGACGCCCGCGCTCCTGTCGGTGGTGGCGGTGGATCCGGTGCTGTTGTCGGAGCCGATGCTGCTCTCGGACACGGATCTGGAGATGCTGGAGCCGGAGGCGCTGGTTGAGCTGTCGCCATCGGTGGAACTGGAAAAAGAGCCGGTGAAGGGTGTGTTGATAGAGCCGGTGGCGGAGCCGGAGCCGGTGGCAGAGCCGGAGCCGGTGGCCGTGATCCCGGAGCTGTTGTCGGAGCCGGAGCCGGTGGCCGTGATTTTGGAGCCCGTAGTCGTGATCCCGGAGCCGGTGTCGGAGCCGGTGTCGGAGCCGGAGCCGGTGGCCGTGATCCCGGAGCCGATGGCAGAGCCGGAGCCGGTGGCCGTGATCCCGGAGCCGGTAGCCGCGATCCCGGAGCCGGTGGCAGAGCCGGAGCCGGCGGCAGAGCCGGAGCTGCCGGCCGCGGTGCTGTCTCCGATCGGAGAGCCTGCCGGGCTGTCCGCGACGCCGGTGGTGGTATCGGAGTGGGAGCAGGAGGATGCGGCCACACCGGGCGGGGCGCTGCGCCGGAGGACGTGGATGTTCGTGAAGCGCAAGGCGCGCACCGGACGATCCCCGCCCGGGGAGGCGTCGGGAGGGAGGGCGGATGAGTCGGCGCGGCCGGTCGCGCGGCCGCCGGAGCCGGTGGCGGAGTCCAGGCGGACATGGCCGCTGCCGGCTCCGGAGACGGAGTCCGGGCCGGTGGTGGTGTCCGGGGCGTCGCGCGAGTGGACATCGGTGTCCGCTCCGGTCGCGCCGATCCTGTCGCCGGTGCCGGTGATGTCGGTCCTGCCGGTCCTGCCGGTCCTGCCGGTTCCGGGGGCGCTGCCGGAGGCGCCGAGGCCGACCATCCTGATGCCCGATCCGGTGCCGGTCATCTCGATGCCGGAGCCCGGGATCGCCCTCCCGCCCCCTGTCAAGCCTCTGCCCGCTGCGCCCGTCGCGCCGGTGCCGGAGGACGGCTGGCTGGACATCCTCGCGCCTGTGGCCCTCGGGCTGGCGACGCCACCGACCGAGGTCGAGGCGACGACGGAGCGGAGCCGGGGCAGCCACATCCTGCGGGTCGGCCCGCGCCGCCCATCGGAGCTGCAGGTGATCCGGGGCGTGGAGGTGAGGCTGTGCTGGATCCCGCCCGGCGAGTTCTGGATGGGCAGCTTCGAGACGGAGCGGGACGCGGCGCCGGAGGAGCGCCCCGCCACACAGGTCCGCGTCCCGCAGGGGTTCTGGATGATGGAGGTGCCGGTGACTCAGCGCCTCTATCGCCAGGTCATCGGGATCAACCCGTCGTTCTTCACCTCCTCTGAGGTCGCTCCGGTGGAGCAGGTGAGCTGGCGCGAGGCGGGCCGCTTCGCTGAGGAGCTGATGCGCCGCACCGGGCGGCCGTGGCGCCTGCCCACTGAGGGCGAGTGGGAGTGGGCGGCGCGCGGCGGAGAGGAGCACCGCTTCGCCGGAGGCGATCTCCCGGAGGAGGTGGCGTGGTGCGCGAGCAACAGCCGCAAGCAGACCCGCCCGGTGCGCCAGCGCAGGCCGAACGGCTTCGGCCTCTACGACATGAGCGGGAACGTCTGGGAGTGGACAGCGAGCGAGTGGACCGAGCAGCACCCCGCCGCGCTCCGGATCGAGCCGGCCCAGGTCGCGCCCGCCGGTACCGGCCTGCGGCGCGTCTGCCGGGGAGGGGCGTGGAGCGCCGATCACCGGCAGATCCGCGTCGCGGCGCGGTCGAAGGTCGAGCCGATGCGCCGGGAGGACTTCCTCGGGTTCCGCCTGATCTGCCTTGCGTGATGGCGTGTGTCGGGTTAACTTGAGTCCATCGTTTGTGCTGTAT
>JBEIQZ010000798.1:0-1869 GCA_040376255.1 Alphaproteobacteria bacterium | reverse complement strand
TCAAAGCCGGTCACCAGCTCGGTGATCGGGTGCTCGACCTGGAGGCGGGTGTTCATCTCCAGAAAGTAGAACTCCCGGCTGGTCTGGGAGTACAGGAACTCGCAGGTCCCGGCGCCGACGTAGCCGACCGCCGCCGCCGCCTGGACCGCCACCGCCGCCATCCGGTGCCGGATGTCGTCGGGCAGCACCGGGCAGGGCGTCTCCTCGATCACCTTCTGGTGGCGGCGCTGCACCGAGCAGTCGCGCTCGAACAGGTGGAGGGTCTTGCCGTGGGCGTCGGCCAGCACCTGGATCTCGACGTGTTTGGGGTTCTCGACGAACTTCTCCAGGTAGACGGCGGTGTCCTTGAACGACCGCTCCGCCTCTGAGCGCGCCTGCCGCCAGCCCGCCGCGAAGTCCTCGGCGCAGTCGATCCGGCGCATCCCCTTCCCGCCGCCGCCGCCCGCCGCCTTCAGCATCACCGGGAAGCCGAACCGCTCGGCGATCACCAGCGCCTCCGCCTCGGTCTCGATCGACTCCGTCGTCCCAGGCACCACCGGCACGCCCGCCGCCACCATGCGCTGCCGCGCGCCGGTCTTGGAGCCCATCGCCGAGATCGCGGCGGGCGGCGGGCCGATCCAGACGAGGCCTGCGTCCATCACCGCCTGCGCGAACGCCGCGTTCTCTGAGAGAAACCCGTAGCCGGGGTGGATCGCGTCGGCGCCGGACTGCCGGGCGACCGCGAGGATCTTGTCGCCGCACAGGTAGCTCTCCGCCGAGGGCGCAGGGCCGATGCACCAGGCCTCCGTCGCGTTCCGGACGTGGAGCGCGTTGCGATCCGCCTCTGAATAGACCGCCACCGTCCGGATGCCGAGCTCATGGCACCCCCGGATCACCCGGACCGCGATCTCGCCCCGGTTCGCGATCAGCACCTTCCGGATCGTCCGCTGCATATACTCCCCTCCCGGCACCTGCCGTCAGCCCCGGCTCATAACCCCTGCCCGCCCGCGCATCCAGCGCCCCGCATACCCGTTATGTTCTCCTGTGCTCCTCCTGCTCGCCGCATGCCCGCTCCCTTCACTCATGGACGGCGGGGCGCCGCCGCTCCCGCTCGCGGGGTGCAGGGGGATGATGGACTTTGACGTCGGCGGAGACGGATCATCCGAAGGCACCTGGTTCTTCCAGTACAACGGCCTCGGCGAACCTGAGGAGGCGTCCTTCGATCAGGGGACGGACGGCGACATCGACTCCCGCATGCGCTACCGCTACGACGACTTCGACCGGCTGCTCTACCGGGACTGGGACGGCAACGACGACGACGCCACCGACATCCGCACCACCTACCGCTACGACGATCAGCAGCGCCTCAGCGGCATCTCCGAGGATCGGCAGAACGACGGCACCGACGACCACACCGAGTCCTACGCCTACGACGCGCAGAACCGCCTGCTCCACAGCCGCTCCTGGGCGGGCGGCGACCCCGCGCGCATCGCCGCTGAGGCCAGCTACACCTACGACGCCGACGGCTGGGCCGACAGCGTCGTCTGGGTCGAACCGGAGAGCAGCAGCATCGTCCGCCGCTACCCCGACTCAGACGGGAACCTCATCCGCGAAGAGATCGACCTGCACCTGGACGGACACATCGAACAGATCGAGCTGACCGCCTGGGAGGACGGCCGGAAGCTGCGCGTAGACAAGGACAGCGATGCGGACGGCCAGGTGGATTATCTGTCCACCTGGACCTACGAGTGTCCCTGAGGGGGCGGCGCGCCCGTCTACCGGGGGGGCGGCGGCGGGAACCCGGGCGGCGGAGGCGGCCCCCCCCCACCGAGCACCGCGGCGCTCTCAGGGACCGCCATGGCCGCGGTCCAGCCAGACCGCCCCACCATC
>JBEIQZ010000121.1:0-12529 GCA_040376255.1 Alphaproteobacteria bacterium | reverse complement strand
CAGGATCGGGAGGAGCTGAAGCGCTGGCTGATCGGGCAGCGCCGCACGGTGCCGGAGGAGTAGCCTGCGGGCGGCTCAGGGCTCGGGCAGGTCAGGGCTCGCGTCGCGCTCCCAGTTGGGGCGGGCCTCCGGCGTGAGCGGGTGGCTGAGTGTGCCTTCTTCCGGTACGGACTGCGGGGTCTCTCCGATGGGCGGGTAGCGGAAGTGCGCGTCGGCGGCGACCTTCCGCACGTCCTCCTCGATGTTCCGGATGCGCTGGGAGAGCTTCTCGCGCGAGGGGTTCCCTTTGAGATCCCGGAGCAGCCGCCCGAAGCTGTACTCGATGCTCATCGTGCGCTCGGAGCCGTGCATCTCCTCGCAGGCGCGCTCCAGCTCAGGCTCCCACCGCTCGGTGTAGGTGCGCTCGGCCATGAGGCGGGCGGCCTCGGGCTGGCGCTGCTCCCAGAGCTTCTGGGCCTCCCGGAGCCCCTGCACGACGAGCTCACCCTCCTCGTTCCAGGAGTGGCTGTGGGGCGCGGTGATCGGGGCGGGGGCGGGCGAGCAGGCGGGCAGCGCGGCGAACAGCGCGGCGAGCAGCGCGGCCGGCGGGGAGAGGAGCATGGGATGATCTATCTCACAGGTCTGTCTCATGGCGATATCATCTGGAGGGTCAGCCGGGGGATTGGGGCGGCGGGTGGGCTTTCCGATGCGGGATGGGTGCATAGGCTTGCCAGCAGCAGGGCGGCGGGGGTAGGTAGAGCGGTAAAGGTGGCATCGGGCCATCCGTGGCGTTGATCTGTCTCCCAGGCTGTCAAGAGGAGTGACTATGACGTTCGAGAAGTTCACCGTCAAGGCGCGGGAGGCGATCTCCGATTCGCAGAACCTGGCGGGCAAGTATGGCAACCCGGAGATCCGCAGCGAGCATATGCTGATGGTGCTGCTGACGCAGGACAAGGGCGTGGTGCCGGGGCTGGTGGGGCGGATCGGGGCGGATCTGGAGGGGCTGAAGCGGGGCGCGGCGCAATTGCTCGACAAGCTCCCGAAGGTCAGCGGCGGGGCGCAGGCGAGCCTGTCGCGGCAGCTGAAGGAGGTGCTGGACATCGCGGAGCGCGAGTCGAAGGCGCTGCGCGACACGCACATCGCGACCGAGATCCTGCTGCTCGGGCTGGAGGGGGTGAAGGACGCGCCGCGCACGCTGCTTCACGACTACGGCATCACGCGCGACCGGATCGTGGAGGCGCTGAAGGTGATCCGGGGCGGATCGACGGTGCAGGGCGAAGAGGCGGAGAAGTCCTACGAGTCGCTGAAGAAGTACACCCGCGATCTGACTGCGCAGGCCCGCGAGGGCAAGCTCGATCCCATCGTCGGGCGCGACGAGGAGATCCGGCGCACGCTGCAGGTGCTGTCGCGGCGCTCCAAGAACAACCCGGTGCTGATCGGCGATCCCGGCGTCGGCAAGACCGCCATCGTCGAGGGCATCGCCCAGCGCATCGCCACGGGCGACGTACCGGAGAGCCTGAAGGACAAGCTCGTGCTGTCGCTGGACATGGCGGCGCTGATCGCGGGGGCGAAGTACCGGGGCGAGTTTGAGGAGCGGCTGAAGGCCGTTCTCACCGAGATCGAGGCGTCGAAGGGGACGATCATCCTGTTCATCGACGAGCTTCACATGGTCGTCGGCGCCGGCAAGTCCGAGGGGTCGATGGACGCGGGCAACATGCTGAAGCCCGCCCTGGCGCGCGGCGAATTGCGCTGCCTCGGCGCGACGACGCTGGACGAGTACCGCAAGCACATCGAGAAGGACAAGGCGCTGGAGCGCCGGTTCCAGCCGGTGTTCGTCGGGGAGCCGACGGTGGCCGACACCATCTCCATCCTGCGCGGCATCAAGGACAAGTACGAGCAGCACCACAACATCAAGATCACCGACGACGCGATCCTCGCGGCGGCCACGCTCTCCGATCGGTACATCAACGACCGGCAGTTACCCGACAAGGCCATCGATCTCGTCGATGAGGCGGCGAGCCGCCTGAAGATGGAGATCGAGTCGCTCCCGCAGCCGATCGACGTGCTGGAGCGGCAGGTGCGCGGCTGGAAGGTGGAATTGGCGGCGCTGGCGCGGGAGGAGGACAAGGCGGCGGTGGAGCGCGCCAACAAGCTCCGCCAGCAGATCGCTGACCGCGAGGAGGAGGCGTCGCGGCTCCGCAGCCAGTGGGAGGCCGAGAAGCAGGCGCTCGACACGATGACCGACATGAAGAAGCAGCTTGAGAAGTCCCGGCACGATCTGGAGCGCGCGCAGCGCTACGGCGACTGGAACCAGGCGTCGCAGATCCAGTACGGGGACATCCCGAAGGCGCAGGCCGCGCTGGAGAAGGCGCAGGAGCGGCTGACGGAGATGCAGAAGGACGGCGGGATGCTGCGGGAGGCGGTGACCGAGGAGGACATCGCGCTGGTGGTGTCGAAGTGGACGGGCGTGCCGGTGACGAAGCTGAAGGAGAGCGAGCAGCTCAAGCTGCTGAAGATGGAGGACAACCTCCACAACCGCGTCATCGGCCAGCACAGCGCCATCGTTGCGGTCTCCGACGCGGTGCGCCGGGCGCGCGCGGGGCTGCAGGATCCGAACCGGCCCATCGGCAGCTTCATCTTCCTCGGCCCCACCGGCGTCGGCAAGACCGAGTTGGCCAAGGCGCTCGCGGAGTTCCTGTTCGACGACGAGAACAACATCGTCCGCATCGACATGTCTGAGTACATGGAGAAGCACTCGGTCGCGCGGCTCATCGGCGCGCCCCCCGGCTACGTCGGCTACGACGAGGGCGGGCAGCTCACCGAGGCGGTGCGGCGGCGGCCCTACTCGGTCGTGCTGTTCGACGAGATCGAGAAGGCCCACCCGGACGTGTTCAACATCCTGCTGCAGGTGCTGGACGACGGGCGGCTGACCGACAGCAAGGGCAGGATGGTGGACTTCAAGAACACCGTCATGATCATGACCTCCAACGTCGGCTCGCGGCTGATCATGGAGTACCAGAACGATCGACCGAGGATGGAGAAGGAGGTGATGAGCGAGCTGAACCGCACGTTCAAGCCTGAGTTCCTGAACCGGATCGACGACAAGATCATCTTCGACGCCCTGCGCCGCGAGGACATGGACAAGATCCTGAGCGTCCAGCTGAAGCGCGTCCGGAAGCTGCTCGACAGCCGCCAGCTCAAGCTCGACATCTCGCCGGAGGCGCTGACCGCCATCGCCGACGCGGGCTTCGACCCGGTGTTCGGCGCGCGCCCGCTGAAGCGGTCGATCCAGCAGTACCTGCTCAACCCGATGTCCAAGAGCATCGTCGCGGGCGGCTACGGGATGAATGATACGATCCGGGTGGTGATGCTGGGGGAGGAGATCAGCTTTGAGCGGATCCCGGCCCCGCCGGAAGCGAAGGAAGCGGTCGCGCCGCGCTGAAGGGGCGCAGGGGGGCATGATGGACAGCCGGGTTCTCTATACGCTGCTGATCGCGATCTTCGCCGTGGAGCGGCTGTGGGAGGTGCGGCTGTCGCTGGCCAACGCGCGCCGGGCGCTCGCGGAGGGCGGGAAGGAGTACGGGAAGGGGCACTACCCGGTGATGGTGGTGCTCCACACCCTGTTCCTGATCGCCTGCCCGCTGGAGGTGTGGCTGCTTGATCGCGGGTTCACCCCCTGGCCCGGCTGGCTGATGCTGGCGGTGTCGCTGCTGACCCAGGGGCTGCGGTACTGGGTCATCACCACGCTGGGCTGGCGGTGGAACACGCGGGTGATCATCGTGCCGGGGCTGCCGCTGGTGGCGGCGGGGCCGTTCCGGTGGCTGCGGCACCCGAATTATGTGGCGGTATGTCTGGAGCTGCTGGCGCTGCCCCTCGTTCATGGCGCATGGATGACCGCGCTGGTGTTCACGGTGGCGAACGCGCTCCTGCTGCGGGTGCGGATCGGGGTGGAGAACCGGGCGCTGGGCTACAGCGACGCGCAGGCGGGGGGGTGACGAAAATTGTCACCTGTCGTCCGCAGGATGGAGGAGGCGTTGATGGCGGCTTCCTGCGCGGCGTTCGGCGCGACGATCCGGACGTCGCCTGCCTTCGGTACCTGCCGGTGACGATTATGGGCACATTCTGGCGCTGCGCGGGGAGCGCGGCGGTCGCAGATGGTCACCTGCGGCGGATCATACGGGGTGCGCTGGTGGTGTGCGTCGTGATTCATCGATGAAACCGATTGATTTATCTGGAAAACTTCTGTGTTCCCTGTGATGCCGCAAAAGTTCGGGGCCGACGCGGGGGGCTGGCACAGGGCTTGCTTACAGACAGGCAGACAAGAACTCTCCGCCCCCCCAAGTGAGGAACACATGCGTCGTCAAGGCTTCTCTCTCGTCGAGCTCATGATCGTCGTCGCCATCATCGGCATCCTGGCCGCCATCGCCATCCCGAACTTCGTGGCGATGCAGCTCAAGGCCAAGCGCTCCGAGCTCCCCAGCAACGTCGACGGCATCAAGACCGCCGAGATCGCCTACGAGGCCGCCTTCGACGCCTACGTCGACGCCGCCGCCAAGCCCGGCTCCGTGGCCAAGACCCCGCGCGACTGGACCGTGACCACCGACAACTTCTCCCTGATCGGCTGGAAGCCGGACGGCGGTATCCGCGGCTCCTACGCGGTCGCGAACGCCGGCGCCACCGACTTCACCGTCCTCGGCTCCTGCGACGTTGACGGCGACGGCGTCCTCGCCGACTACTCCGCGACCGTGTCGATCAACACGACCCTGTCCGCGACCGACCAGAACGTCTACTAGTCCGGCGCCTCCGGGCGTCAGACAGCGCGCCTCCGGGCGTCAGACAGCAGCGGCCACCTCCGGGTGGCCGTTGTCGTTTCGGGAGCGCGCAGGCACCGGGCGCGAGCAGTTATGATATTTTGATTGTTTGACTTGGCACGGCGATTGCATATCTTCTGATCAGGATAAGGCAATCATGAAACGGACAGGATTCTCTCTGGTAGAATTGATGATCGTCGTCGCCATCATCGGAATACTCGCTGCCATCGCCATTCCGAATTTTATTTCGATGCAGTTGAAGGCGAAGCGGGCTGAGCTCCCCAGCAACGTCGATGGCATCAAGACCAGCGAGCTGGGCTATGAGGCGGCGTTCGACACCTATATCGACGCCGCCGCGAAGCCCGGATCTGTGGCCAAGACGCCGCAGGTCTGGGTGGCGACCAGCGACAATTTCTCGCTGATCGGCTGGCTGCCGGACGGCGCTGTGCGGGGTTCCTACGCGGTCACGGGCGCCACCGCCACCGACTTCACCGCGCTCGGCTCCTGCGACGTTGACGGCGACGGCGTCCTCGCCGACTACTCGGCGACGGCGACGACGAGCGTCAGCCTGGCCGCGACCGATCAGAACGTCTACTGATCCGGTGGTTTGATCCTGGCCTTATTGTCCAGTGACCGCCCGGATCTTCTTCAACAGCTCGCAGCCGTCCGCGTCGCCCAGATCGCAGGCGATGCGCGCGCTCTCCAGCGCCTCCTTCGTGCGCCCCATCGGGTACTGGCAGTCGGCCTGGAGCTTCCAGAACCGCCCGTTCTTGGCGTCCGCGCCGATCAGCACGCCGACATCCACCAGCGCCTCCTCGTACTGGCGCCGCTGCATCCGCATGAGCGCCCGGTAGTCGCGGGCCTCGATGTCGGCGGGCCGCAATTCCAGCACGCGGCTGAAGTCGTCGATGGCGCGGAGGTTCTCCTGCTGCTTCGCCCAAGCCCGCCCCCGGAGCAGCAGCGCGTCCGCGTCGTCGGGCGACTGATCGAGCAGCATGTCGAGCAGCGCGATGGCCCGCGCGGTGTCCCCGCCGCTGTAGGCGAGCTGCGCGGCGGCGAGCTGTTCAGCGCGCACCGCGCTGAGATCCGGCGGATCGGTCGCCTGCCCGGCGATCACCGCGATCGGCTCCGTCGGCGCCTCCCCCGATCCCATCGGCCACAGCATCCAGACCGCCGCCCCTGCCAGCCCGGCCAGCAGCAGGAGCAGGATCATCAGCACCACACCGGCGAGTATCCAGCGCACAGGCACTCCTGAAATTCTGAGATTCTCCTACAGGACTGCTCCCGACATGTCGATACTTTTCAGTGAGAATACAGCCGTTCCTCTGCCGGTGTCTTCGCGGTGGGCCTGGGCACCTGGCAGGGGCGGCGTTTTCTGCTGTTATCGGGGTTCAGGTTCGTGAGGCGCTGAGCATCTCCGCCGCCGCCTGCTTCGTCAGCTCGGACACCCGGATCCCGCCCAGCATCCGGGCGACCTCCTCCAGCCGCTCCTCCTCGGTGAGCCGGCAGATGACCGAGCGCGTGCGCCCCTCGACGACGCCCTTGCGGACATGGAAGTGCTGGTTCCCGTAGGCGGCGATCTGGGGGAGGTGGGTGATGCAGAGCACCTGGGAGTGGCGGGCGACCTCGCGCAATTTCTGTGCGATGACCTCGGCGATGGCCCCGCCGACGCCCGAGTCCACCTCGTCGAACACATAGAGGCTGGCCGGGCCGAGGCCTGCGAGCGTCCGCTTGAGCGCCAGCAGCGCGCGCGACAATTCCCCGCCGCTCGCCACCTTCCTGAGCGGGCGCGGCTCCTCGCCCCGGTTCGTCGCGATCAGGAACTCCACGCGATCGAGCCCCGTCGGCCCGAGCTGCCCGCCGTCCGGCCGCGCCACCTCCACCTCGACCTGCGCCTCCCCCATGCCGAGCGTCCGCAGCTCAGCGGTGATCGTCCCGCCCAATTCCACGGCATGCCGCCGCCGCTCTGCGGAGAGCGCCTCCGCGAGCGCCGACGCCTCTCCGGCCACCTGCCGCTGCACCTCCAGCAGCCGCTCCCGCTCCCCGTCCACCAGGCCGAGCCGATCCAGCTCCTCCTGCATCGCCCCCCGGTGCGCGAGCAATTCCTCCATGCTGCCGCCGTACTTCCGCAGCGCCCGCCGCAGGTCGCTCAGCCGCTCCTCCATCTGGTGCAGCCGGTTCGGATCGACCTTGATCCGGTCGGCGTAGCGCCGGATCTGCTGCGCCGCCGTCTTCAGCTCGCCCCGGGCGGCCTCCAGCTGCATCATCGGCACCTCCAGCTCCGGATCGAACCGGCACAGCCCGCCGAGCAGCGCGATGATGCGGCGCAGCCGCGCGTGGATCGATGCGTCGCTGGAGAACAATTCCAGGTCGGCCTCGCGCGTCCCGCTGGAAAGCTCCGCTGCATGGCGCATCCGCTCAACGTCCTCAGCCAGCCGCACCTCCTCCCCCGGCTGCGGATCCAGCTCGTCCAATTCGTTGAGCTGGAAGGAGAGGAGGTTCTCGCGCTCCGCCCGCTCCCGGATCACCCGCTGCACCGCCACCAGCTCGGCCTCCGCCCGCTGGAGCCGCTGGTACACCTCGGCCATCTTCCGGCTCTCCCCCTCGATCCCGGCGAAGGCGTCGAGGTAGCCGATGTGGCAGGAGGCGTCGACGAGCGCGTGGTGCTCGTGCTGGGAGCAGATGTCCACCAGCCCCCGCGCCACCGCGCTGAGCTGGCCGAGCGTGCTGAGCCGCCCGTTGAGGTAGGCCCGCGACCGCCCCGACACGTCCACCGTCCGCCGGATCAGCAGCTCGTCCCCCGCCTCGATCTCCAGCTCTGCCAGCCGCGCCCGCGCCCCCGGCGACTCGGTGAGGTCAAAGAGCGCCTCGATCTCCATCTTCTCCGCGCCCGTCCGGATCAGATCGGGCCGCCCCCGCTCGCCGAGCACCAGCTTCATCGCGTTGACGAGGATCGACTTGCCCGCCCCCGTCTCGCCCGTCACCACGTTCAGCCCCGGCCCGAACTCCACCTCCAGCTCCTCGATGATGGCAAGCTGGCGCACCCGCAGAAAGGTCAGCACTTACACCCCGCGCGCTGATCTATCCGGTCTCTGTTCCGTTGTACAGCCTCCTGTGCATTCTTCTGTACAGTCTGCACTGCCAGAAAGCTACTGGCACTCCAGCCATGCGCGCAGCAGGAGCCGATCCTCCTCGGAGACCCCGCCCTGCGGCGGCATGTCCGGCGCGGCAGGAGGCTCGGGCGCGGCCCGTGCGAGGATGCGCGCGGCCTGATCGCGCGCCTGCTGCTCGGTGTCGAAGGTGACGTCCGCCGGGGAGCCCTCGCGGTCGGTCTGGGCGGAGGCGTGGCAGGGCTGGCAATTCTGGACGAGGAAGCCCTGCCCGAAGCTGTTCCAGTCAGCGTAAGGGACGGTGTCGCAGAAGCCGGTGTCGACAGGCTTCTCTGCGCTGTCGGCTGCGCCGCAGCCCGCAAGCGCGGCGAGCAGGAGCGCCTGGATCACGCCAACACGCCGTCGATAGGCGCGACCCCGGAGACGTACTCAGCCGGATCGATGTCGGCCATCGCGAGCAGCGTCGCCCCGAGGCTCTCGGCGGAGAGGACGCTGCCGGAGGTGGCGTCGGTCTCTCCGGTCGCCGGATCGATCAGCTCGCCGTAGAAGCTGCTGTCGAAGCCGCCGATGACGCGATCGGTCGTGAGGCCGGGGCCGATGAGCAGCGCGCTGGTGTAGGGCCAGTGATCCTTGCCGTTGAAGGAATTGAGCTGGGGCGTGCGGCCCATCTCGGACAGCACGACGACCACCGTGTGATCGGCCAGCGTCCCCCCGGCGGGCGAGGCGCGGGAGGCGAGCATGGTCTGGAGCTGGTTCAGCCCGTCGAACAGCTCCTCCCACAGCACGCTCTGATCCGCGTCGTTCTCTGCGTGGGTGTCCCAGCCGATCGCCCCGGAGGAGGCGGGCATGGTGACGCAGCGGGTGATCCCCAATTCCAGCGCGTCGCAGGCCACCTCTGCCTGCGAGGCGAGGTCGGCGCCCCCGGTGAAGTCCATGACGTACTGGAGATCCTTCAGCGCCTGGAGCTGCCGCATCGCCGCGTCGAACCCGGAGGTGAGCTGCGCCTCCCGACCCGGCCCGGAGCCTGCGGCGCGGGCGGCGGTGCGGCGGGCGAGGTAGCGGTCGAGCAGATCTGCAGCGGGGCCGCGCGGGCCGCCGGCGGGGAGGTCGCTCTGCTGGAGGATGCGGCCGGAGATCAGGGCTTCGAGCTGCCCGCTGCTCCCGGCGCGGGAGACCGCCGCCCCGAGGTCGCCCGGGAAGGAGGGGCCGCCCAGCACGAGGTGGGGCAGCACGTAGCGGCCCGCGTCGCGCGCCGCGATGACGGCGGGCCAGTCGGGCGTGACGCCGGAGGTGGAGCCGGTCATCGCGATGAGCGTGCAGATCTCGTGGGCGATGGAGCGCACCATCAGCCCGTTGAGGATCAGCGAGCGGCTGTGCCACTGCTCAAAGAACGCCCGCACCGAGGGCCGATCCGGGTGGTCGACGTAGGAGACGCCGCCCGCCGTCGCCAATTCTGATGCCGCCTCCATGCTCACCGCGCGCTGTCCGAACGGCGTCGCCAGCGCGCGCGTCGGGTCCCAGCCGCCCTGCGCGAAAACGAAGATGAACGCGGTGTCAGCGGCGGACGGGGCCGCCGCCTGCGCCGACCGCACCGATCCGGCGAGCCCGGCCCCGCCAAGCAGAGAGGCGCTCCCCCCGGCGATCCCCGCCCCGCCCAGCAGCGAGGCGCCCGCCCCGAGGAACCGCCGCCGGTTCAGCCCGCGCTGCTCCAGTCCACCCTGCTCCAGTCCGCCTTGCCCGCGTTGCATCTGTACCCCCGCTGTCCCAGGTTGGATCTTCACCGGTACGCCCCGCATCAGTACACCGCCATGTCAGGATCGCGCAGCAGCACCGAGACCAGCCCCGCCCAGGCGTCGGCTCCGGCGGAGGCGCTGCCGCCCCCGACCGTGTACAGCCCGGCCCACAGCTCCAGCGCTGAGGTGACCTCCGCGCTGTCCGGGGCGACCCGGCGACCGAAGAGGCGCCAGTGGAGCGTCTGGATCTGGGCGGTGAAGGCGTCGCGATCCGTCTCCGGCGTCGCGGTGAGGTCGATGGAGAGCAGCCGCTCCGGCTCGGACTGCACCATGTACCAGGCGGCGGCCTCGGCCAGCCGCTCCTGTACCAGCAGCGCGGTGCTGTTGGGCAGGGTGGAGGGCGCGGTGACCGCGTAGCCGTCAGCGCCGCCCGCGAGGGTCAGCAGGCCGGGGCTGTCAGTGGCGAGCATCTCATAGCCCCCGTAGCGCCAGCGGAAGCCGGTGAGATCCGCGATCTGGGAGGCCATGAGGTCGGGCGTGATCAGCTTGGCCGGGACGTACCCCGCCTCCGCCGTCGGCCCGGAGCGGTAGCGCGGGTCGGACAGCACCGAGCGGAACAGCGCCTTCACCGTGAGGCCGCCGGAGATGAAGGCGTTGCGGTGCGGGATCAGCGCGTCTGTATCCGCGATGTCCCGATCCCGCCGCAGCAGCAATTCCCAGGCATGCTCCACCGCGCAGTCCACGAACCGCCCGTCCGCCGCGATCTGGTGGCCGAGCCCCGCGAGCCCCGCGCCCGGCTGCCCGTACCACGCGGGCGGGACGCCGTTGTAGTCCTTCCAGCGCTGTTCGCGCTCAGGGAAGTAGAAGCTCGCCTCGCCGGGGCTGGTGTAGTCGAACCACCAGAAGCCGAACAGGTAGCTGGCGATCGGGTCGAGGCTCTGGTGGCAGTTGACGCAGGCGGGGTTGGCGCCGAGCGCGTCGTTGACCGCCTCCTCGTCGAGCAGGTTCACGTTGCGGTCGAACTCGATGGGCCGCGAGAGGTAGTCGTAGCAGAGCAGCGTCCGGCTGACCGCGTTGGCCCGCGCCCGGTTGGCGTTGGAGCCGGTCGAGGTGTAGCGCCACCACATCGAATTCGTCGCCAGCACCCCCGCCGCCGGGCGCCCGTCCGTGTAGCGCGCCGCCTGCCAGCCCGTCCCGCCCGCCGGGTAGTCGAGCGGCCAGATCTGCGCCAGCACCTCGTTCGCCATCGTCCAGTCCCCGGTGACCAGCTCCGTCCACGGCAGATCCTCCGCCGCGATCCGCCCGACCATGCGCGGCACCTCGCCCCCGATGGCCGCCGAGAACGCCGCTTCATCGCCGAGCCCGTAGGACGCCGCCGAGATCAGGTAGCTGTCGTTCCGGGTCAGAAACACCTCCTGATACAGCTCCGCCACCCGCTCCTCAAAGCGCGGATCCTCCATCCACGCATCGATCAGCCCGTCCAGCGCCGCCGGATCGGCCTCCACCGCCTCCATCTCCTCCGCCGAGGGGCGCACCCCGCGCAGATCCAGGCTCGCACGGATAGCGAGCTTCATCGGATCCATCTCCGCTGTCTCACTTGTAGAACCTCCATTCTCTGTCGAACAGCCGATCCACAACAGCCCCAAAAGCATCGGCCCCGCCAGCGCGCCTACCACGGCGACACCCCCCAGGCGAGCATCTCCGTCTCCCCGACGCAGACTTCGCCAAGCTCCTCGCCCTGGAAGTACAGCCGCCCGCAGCCGTCGCAGGCGCCGCGCTCGACCGTCTCGCCCCACTCCGTCGGCCCGTCGAAGATCACGTCGTACCAGTAGCCGTCCGCGCCGCGCACCGAGAAGCCGCCGCCCGGCTCCTCCGGGCAGGTGGAGATCGCCGGGGAGAACACCGTCAGCGCGTCGAACACCATGTACTCAACCGCGCCGCTGAGGCCCGATATACTTCCGTCCAGGATCGCGGTCCGGGCGTCCATGTCCGGCAGGTACGCGCCCTGGAAGCTGATGTCGGGCGCGGCCTCCTCGGCCAGCCAGGTCCCGGCAGCCTCCGGGCCGTCATAGGAGAACGATCCCTGGACGATACTGACGAAGTAGTCATAGGTAGCGTCCTGGTCGTTCGCGGCGTCGTGGTGGGCCTGGTAGTAGTAGGCCGACCCGCCCGCCTCGAACACGTGGCCCTCCGGCGTCCCGATCCGCGCCACCCCGGAGAGCGACTCCCCGTCGTAGATCAGCCCGTCGCCGCCGTCGAGCTGATCGTAGCGCGTGTAGAAGCTGTAGCCGCTGAAGGCGCTGCCGTTGCTGCCGGTGCAGTTGTCGTACCAGTAGACGTTGCCGTCGTAGTCGTAGTAGTCGGGGCAGCCCGCGCTCTGCCCGTCCATCGCCGCCTCATAGGAGGGGAACACCGCCGGGGCCATCCGCGCCATCGCCATCGCCACGCCCTCCTGCAGCGCCGCCGCCGCTGTCGCCGCGTCCAGCGAGGGCTCGGCCAGGGTCTCCTCCTCGAAGATCCAGGGCAGCGGCACGCTCGCCTCCGGCTCCTCCTTGGCGCTGCCGTCCGTCCCGGCGCATCCCACCAGCCCGCTCAACCCGGCGATCCACAGCATCTCCACCCTCCGTCTGTCCACAAGTCTATCATGAGGTGTCAGGCGCCGGCGCGTCGTCAAGCGCCCATGCTCAACAGTCGTGTGAGAGACCTGCGACATTCACCGGACAGGGGACAACGGCGCAGCTTTTATCTGCTTCCGCCGATCCGATCCCCCGCCCGCGCCGCGATCTCCCGGAACCCCGGCGAGATCTCCGGGTGCGCCGCCGCCCGGCCCCAGAACCGCCCCGCCGCCGCCCGCGCCCCCGGATGCGCCGCCACCAGCGCGGCCGCCTTCACCGGT
>JBEIQZ010000565.1:0-3976 GCA_040376255.1 Alphaproteobacteria bacterium | reverse complement strand
CGGCGGCGGCGGCGTGGCGGGCGGCTGCTGCGGCGGCGGCGGCGCAGGCGGCGGCTCCTCCTGGACCGGCTCGCTCAGCGCCCCCGCCTTCTCCGCCGGGGTCCGCACCGGGAACGGTGAGGTGATGATCTCCTGGTGACGGCCTCCTGGTGACAGCAGGGGTGGTGTCGGGCGCGGAGAGCGGTTACGCATCGGGTGGCGGGTCGTGCCGTGCTGGTGCCGGCCCCGGTCTTCAAAACCGGTCGGGACACCCTGAGAGGGGAGGTCCGGTGAGTCCGATTCTCATGACCCGCCGCCATTTTCTTCTGAAATCACCGTAGAACCAATGATATTCAGAACTGGATGCGCTCATCCAGAGGCACCGGAGGGACACAGGTCAAACTCCCACGTCCGGCGGGCAAACAACCGGAATACAACGCACCGCTGAACACAGCTCCGGCCACAGCGCCCGCTCAGCGTCCAGATAGTGCCTCGCCCCCGTCCCCACCGGCTGGTGACCCACCAGATACTCCGTGACCTCCCGCCTCACGCCGAGCAGCTCCAGGCCGGTCTGGAAGCCTTTGCGGAAGGCGTGGCAGGGCTGCCCCCTCCACGCATCGGCCCGGACACCGGCACGCACCCAGGCCCGCTTGATGTTCCGATCCGCGTGGCCCCGCCCGTCGCCGCTGGCCGATATCCGCTCCTTCTCCGGAGCCTCCACCACCCACCTGTCCTGCGTTCCTGCCTGCCACCCTCTGAGCATCTCTGTCAGAACTGGAGACATCGGCAGCCGCCGCCCGCTGTAGCCCCCTTTGGTGATGTCCGCCCGCAGTCGCAGCGTGCCGCTGTCCAGGTCGATGTCCTTCCACTCCAGCAGCAGCGCCTCCGAGCGCCGGAGGCCAGTGAACCGCAGCAGCACCGCAAAAGCGCGCAGCCAGGGGACGCTCCGGTTGTTGTGTTCGCAGGCGTTGACACAGGCATCCATCTCCGCCCAGGTCGGCGCGATGGGTGACGGCGGCGGCGATTTGCGGGTCTGGATGCGGCGGGGGGGCGTGTTGAGCCACGCCCGATCTTCCCCGTCCGCCTCCCACAACCACTCCCAGGCCAGCCGGATCGCCTGAGCCCGCTTGACCACCGTGGTCAGCGTCCGTCCCTCCTCCACCAGCCACGCCTGGAAGCCGACCAGGCTGTCACGATTGAGCGCGGTCAGCGGGATATCGTGAACCTCCTGCTTGCGGGTGGCCTGGAGGTAGCGCAGCAACAGCACGCAGGAATCCCCGTAGCTGGTCACCGTGCGGGGACGAACCTGGATCTGGAGGCTGTCGAGCCAGGACTCTAAACGCGCGTGGAGAGGGGGAGGCGTCGGCGGCCTGTCGTCGATGGTGACTCGTCCGTGGAGTGAGAGATCCTGCTCGATGCGCTGTCGGAGCTGGCTGGCTGTCCGCTTGTCGGGGGCGCCCCGGTATTGCTTCGCGCTTTCCCGCCCCCCTTCACGCCATCCGACCCGATATCCAGTTGATGTTTTTTCAATCCACGCCATGATTCAACCTCTTGGAGCCATGCGAACAGTTTGAGTAGATCGGGATACCAGCGACGGTGCTGGCGGGTAGGGCCGTCTGAGATTTGCACATAGGGACGGATGATCCCCGGCGGGCTGTCCCGCAATATCTGGCGGAGGGACTCCTCAGAGAGCTGAAGGCGGGAGCAGACTTCTTCATCTGTCAGGAGGGACAAGGGCATCTGTGTGGTCACAGGATCTCCATGAATGGACAGGGGAGGGGGGTCATGTCTGTTCATGTGCCGGGAGCGGGTGGAGCCGCCTCCACCGGGGGCGCCGCCCCGACATCGGGCAGCGCCCCGGCCAGAGCGGACGGTGGCTGGCGACCAGCTCGCCCCGCGCGTCCGCGCGCACGCTCAGCACATGCACGTCCCGGCAGGGCGCGGCGTCCTTGTCGGTCGCACGCGAGACGATGGGGTGGCGCAGAAGCGCCGACAGCCGCCAGAGCGGCACCGCGAACGCCCAATCGGGGTAGCGGGGCGGGGCAGCAGGTACGCCGGGGAGCTTGACGGCCTGCCCGGCAGCAAGCGCCCACGGGCTGCCCGGCCCGACGATGTGGGCGCTCATGCCTCCCCCACCCGCCCGCCGCGCCCTTTCCAGCTCGCGCACCTTCTGGAGCGCAGCGCCTCAAACCAGACGGTGCCGAGGTGATCGGGGTGATGCTCATTGTCGAGGAGCGCCTGCGCCTGATCCGGCGGGGGGACGCGCCGCAGCAGCCCGATCACCAGGGGCGGATCGAGGCGCCGCTTGAACTTCTGCTCCGCCTTTTCCAGCACGTTGATCAGCTCGCGCAGGCTTGTCGGCCTGGCCTCCATGCAGGTGAGCCACATGCCGTCACCCGCCCCCTCAACGAGCATGAGCGCCTGGACACCCGCCGGGAACGCTTCCGGCCCGTAGAACAGCCCCGGCTTCATCGGGCCTCCTGGGGCGCATGGGCCTGCACCTGTGCCTGCGGGCGGGGCTTCACCAGCGCACGTCCGCCGCGCATGAGGGCATCGACATCGAGCGTGAGGAGCGAGTAGAGCGACAACGCGCCGCCCAGGAGCAGCATGGCGCACATGACGAGCGTGAACAGGAGATCGAGCGTGATGGGTGCGATCATGGAAGCCTCGACAGGGACATGGATGAAGGTGCAGGGGCGGCTCATGCGGCCTTCCTGCGGTTTTCGGGGTTCCGGAAGTCGGCGCCGGGGAGGACGAGCCATTTCGCCTCAGAGAGCCGGGACGCGACGCGGGGCGACAGGCTGCCGTGCAATTCGGCTTCGGTGAGGTTCGTCGTCACCAGCGTCGGCCCGCCCCGTTGCCAGCGGCGGGTCATCAGCTCGTCAAGGACGCTCTGCTCAAAGTCGGTGCGGGGGAGGATCAGGTCATCGATGAGCAGCACGTCCACGTCGATGAGCTTCGCCAGATCGACGCGATCCCCCCCGGCGCCGCCGATCTGCGCCTTCATCGTCTGGATGAGCTGGTTCGGCTCGACGTACCGGATGCGGCGGGGGCGCCCCGCAGACTCCAGGCAGAGCCGACGCAGCAGCCCGACCGCGAGGTGCGTCTTTCCGCGCCCCGGCTGCCCCCACAGCACCAGCCCCGGCGCGGCCAGCAGGTCGTCGGGGTGGGTGTTCTCGATAGTCGTCAGCCAGGGCAGGATCTCGGTCTGGTAGACCGCCTGCTGGATCGGCTGCGGGCGCCAGGAATCGAAGCTGTAGGTGCCGTAGCGGGCGGGGATCTGCGCCGCGTTGAAGGCGCGGCACTGGTCAGGTGCGCGTTGACAGCGGCAGTTGCTCCAGCGTTTTTCCAGAGGCGACCCAGGTTTGTTGGGGTCGCAGAACATGAGGGGGGCGACCCATAGATTGTGGCAGTTGGGGCAGCGTCCAGGCGCGAGCAGCGCCTCCGCTTTGGCGAAGCCCTTTTCCGCGCGCACAGCGATGGCGCCGCTGGGGTAGGTGTAGGTCGGCGTGGCCGAGGCACCCGGCGCGGCGGCAGGGCGCGCGGCCAGCGTGGTGGGCGGCCCGCTCATCGGGCGGCTCCGGCAGCGCCAGGGAGGTAGAGGCCGGGGTCGTTGATGCAGCACTCCGGGCAGCCGACCGCATCGGTGCGCCCGCACGGGCAGATCCACGGGAGGATCAGGGGGATCTCCCCGGAGGAGCGCGGGGATCTCCGGGGGAGGATCGCGGGGATCTCCAGCGGAGCGCGGGGATCTCCAGCGGAGGACGGGCAGGGCGGGAGCGCGGGCAGCTCGCTCGCGCTGAGGTAGATGCCGGGGCCAGAGAGGCCGGAGACAACGACGGTCATCGCGCACCTCCCGCACCCGACCGTGCCGGGAGCGCAGTCAGCGGTTCAGCCGGGGCGGCGGGGGCGGGGGTGTCGCGGAACCGCGCTGCCGCAGGACACAGCGCGTAGTGCGATGTCCAGCGGCGCTCGCCTTCTGCGGGCTGCTCCTCGG
>JBEIQZ010000183.1:0-10114 GCA_040376255.1 Alphaproteobacteria bacterium | reverse complement strand
GGACGTGCATCATCAGCGGCAGCGAGGGGCCGTAGATGTCGGCGTCGAGCAGCCCGACCGAGAAGCCGTGGCGAGAGAGCGCGACGGCGAGGTTGGTGGCGACGGTGCTCTTACCGACGCCGCCCTTGCCGGAGGCGACGGCGACGATGTGCTTGACCCCGTTCGGCATCTGCTTCTGGATCGGGCCGCCGTGCGGCTGCATCCCGCCGCCGCTCATCCCGCGCACAGGCTCCTTCGGCGGCTCGGCGTTCGCGCCCGCCTTCGGCGCGCCCGCCTTCGGCGCGCCCGGCTCAGCCAGTGCGGCGACGCCCTCGACGCGCAGCGTGCAGGCGATCTCCTTGTCCCAGCCGTTGCCGACGAGGTTCCGCAGGATCGCCTCCCGGATGCGGCTCCGGTCGTCCTGAGGGTGCTCCTTCTTGCAGACCAGCGAGAACCGCAGGGTGTCCCCGTCGATCCGCCCGTCCTGGATCATGCCAGCCAGCCATACACTCTTGCCCGTCAGCGGGTCGCGCACCCGCGCCGCCGCCGGCTCCAGAAATTGATATGCGTCCATGCCAGGAAGGTAGCCGTCTGCCGCGCGCGCGCAAGCCGATCCACCCCGTCGCCGCCCGGAATCTCTGCCTGGCGGGAGTTCCCATACAGCGCGGGAGGGCCGCCGCCCTCCCATGTCCCGGGCCGGTTATGCTCCGGTCATGATCCTGGGCCAGCGGCTCATCGTCGTCCTGCCAGCCTACAACGCCGCCCGAACCCTGGCGCGCACCGTCGCCGCCATCCCGCCGGGCGTGGTGGATCAGCTCCTGCTGGTCGACGACTGCAGCCGGGACGGGACGGTGGCCTGCGCGCAGCAGCTCGGCATCCCGGTGACGGTCCATCCGGTGAACCGGGGCTACGGCGGCAACCAGAAGACCTGCTATCGGCTGGCCCTCGCGGCGGGCGCCGACGTGGTGGTGATGCTGCACCCCGATGATCAGTACAGCCCCCGGCTGGTCCCGGCGATGGCGGCGATGGTGGCGGGCGGCGAGTACGATCTGGCGCTCGGCTCCAGGATGCTGGCGCAACACCCGCTGAGCGGCGGGATGCCGCGCTACAAGCACCTCTCCAACCGGCTGCTGACCCGCGTCCAGAACCGGCTGCTCGGCCAGCACCTCTCCGAGTACCACACCGGCTTCCGCGCCTACCGGCGGGCGGCCCTGGAGCGCATCCCGTTCGGACAGAACGGAGACGGCTTCCTGTTCGACAACCAATTGCTGGTGCAGGCGATCTGCCTGGGGCTGCGGATCGGGGAGCTGTCCTGCCCGACCCGCTACCCGCCCGACGCCTCCTCGATCTCCTTCGCCCGCTCAGTGGAGTACGGGGTGGGCGTGCTGGGGTGCAGCGTCGCAGGCTGGCGCCACCGGCGCGGGCTGGGGACGGCGGCGTTCCTGAAGCCCGGCGGCGCGGCTCCCTGAGGCGCGGCTGCCCGATGCGTGGTTACCGCTGGCTCCAGAACAGGCTGAGCGTCCCGAGCAGCGAGCCGGGCGGCTCCCACCCGCCGAGCCGCCGTCCGTCCCACTGGGCCACCCGATCCCGCCCGTCGATCTCGCGGATCAGGTAGACCGCGCTCCCCTCGACGGCGAACAGCCGCCCCTCCGCCGGGGCCGCGCGCCCGCAGCGCTCGACAGAGACCGCGACCGGATCGCTGGTGACGGAGGGGAGCAGCCCCTCCCCCTCCGGGCAGATCCCGACCCGGCGGGGCCAGCGGTGGAGTGCGACGATCTCCGGCAGGCCGCCGGACTCCCCGCTGACGAGGATGACCTTGGAGGTGTTGCGCGAGAGATCCGGGTACCCGAACGCGAGGTACTGCCGCCCCCCTGGCAGCGTGAGCGTCCCGCGCTCCCCCGCCGCCCATAGAACATCCCGCACCGACGCCAGCCGGGACACCGAGTCCGGCGGCACCACATCCTGATTGATCTTCAGCTCCGCCTTCAGCTCCCGGACGGCTGCGCGCCACCCGGTCGCCAGATCCGGCTCCTGGCGCCGGGTGTCGGCGGCCTGGATCTGGGCGGCGCTGATGCCCGGCGGGGGCGGGATCACCGGAGCGGCGCGCGAGACAGGTGCGCGCGGCGCCGGGGCCGACACCGGGGCCGACGCCGGGGCCGGGTCAGGCTTCGGCGGTGCCTGACGGGGCGGGAGCGGGGTCTCCTTGGCGACCTCGTAGCAGATGTGGCCGATCTCCGGCAGGATCAGCTTATCCATCGCCAGCGCGCAGGCGCTGGTGGAGCCGGGGATGGCGAAGATCGGGCGCCCCTTCGCGATCCCGGCGACGGCGTTGGACAGCATCGCCGCCGGGCCGATGTGCTCATAGGAGAGCTGGCGGAACAGCTCACCGAACCCGGGGATCACCCGATCCAGCCGGGAGCGGACCACCTCGGGCGTGCAGTCGCGCGCCGAGATGCCGGTCCCCCCGGTCAGCACGATGGCCTCCACCGCCGGATCCTTCAACAGCGTGTCCAGCAATTCCCCGATGGTCTGCGGGTTGTCGGACACGAGGCTGCTGCCCGCGATCCGGTGACCGTTCTTCTCCAGCATGTTGCGGAGCAGCGGGCCGGAGAGATCAGTCGTGGTGTTGCGGGAGGTGGAGACGGTGATGACATGGACGCACACAGAGCGGTCGGCATGCGCGGCATGGATATGAGCATGGGCATGGGGAGGCATCGGGGCAATGTAGCACCCTCAGCGCGCGCCTGCGGTGTCGGGCGCCCCCTTTGCGTCGAGCCAGTCCTGCAGGATCACCGCCGCCGCCTGCGCGTCGACCACTGAGCGCAGCCGCCCCTCCTTGACCCCGGCGTCGCGCAGCCGCTCCTTGGCCTCCACGGTCGAGAACCGCTCGTCCACCCAGTCTACCGGGAGCTGCGTGATCGCCGCCAGCGCCTCCGCCACCTGCCGCGCCAGCCGCGCCGTCCGCCCCTCGCTCCCGTCCAATTCCAGCGGCAGGCCGACGACCACCTGCTGCACCTTCCATTGCCTGCAGATGTCCCGCAGCGCCTCCGCGTCCCGCAGCACCGATCGGCGGGCGAGGGTCTGCCAGGGAAAAGCCATGCGCTGATCCGGATCGGTGCGGGCGAGGCCGATGGTCTGGCTCCCGACGTCCAGCGCCAGCGCGACGCCGGGTCGTTGCGGGTGTTCCTGCATGGTCTTTCCTCCTGGACGTGATATCCTCTCCTTATGTTGTTGATGCTCTCTCTGCTCGGTTGTAAGCGCTTCGAGTCTGCCGATGACCTCACCGGCCCGGTGATGATGCAGGGGATCTACCTCGGGATCGACATCGAGGAGTGGCTGCCGCAGGGCGTGGACATCGGCGACGGGGACGAGACGCTCGGCGCCTTCGCCCACACCGCCCTCTGCGAGACCTTCGTGGCCTACATCTCAGGCACCGGCTCGCTGGCGGACGCGCCGGTGGAGGGGCTGGACATGAACATCCACTCCGGCGTCGTGCGTCCGGAGCTCCGCCTGAAGGAGCAGGAGGGCGGGCGCTACCGCACGACCTCGGTGGACGGCCTCGACTATGAGCCGAAGGACGAGGTCGAGGTGTTCGGGGACGTCGAGGGCGGCTTCAACGCGCTGGCCGGGATCACGCCCGTGTCGCCCGACTACAGCGTCCCCACGCGCATCCGGGCCAACGAGGACATCGAGATCGACCTCCGGAACGGCGACTACGACAACCTGATCGTCGGCGTCTACCACATCGAGGGGCTGGAGGGCGGGGAGATGACCTACGACAACCTCCCCAGCGGCTTCGAGGACATCTACGAATTCACCCACCCGAAGCGCGCCGTCCAGACCGACGTCATCGACGGGCGCGAGGCGTTCCACAAGCCGGGCCTCTACATCCTCGGCGTGGCGGGCATGCAGATCGCCCCGACCCACATGTTCTCCGGCGTCAACACAACGCTGTCCGCCTTCATGGCCGGACAGATCTCGCTGCGCCTGATCACCGTGGAGTAGCGGCCCGCCGGGTCTACCGGATCTCCATCCGGCCCGGCATCATCGCCGCCGCCCCGCCGCCTGCGAGGATCTCATCGAGCAGCATCAGCTCCCCGATCCCCTGCTGCACACCCGGCAGGGCCAGCTCGGGGGCGATCCGGATCTGCGGCTGCGCGGCCTGAGTCTCCAGATCCTCCATCAGCTTCTCCACCAGCGTCTTGCGCCGGGGCAGCCGCAGGAGCTCCACCTCCTCCTCCGCGCCGACCTCCGCCAGCTCGCGCGCCCGCTGGATCGCGACGTCCAGCCCGCCGAGCTCATCGACCAGCCCGCGCTCCAGCGCCTGGGCGCCGGTCCAGACGCGGCCCTGCGCGACGAGGTGGACGGCGTCCTTCTGCATCTTGCGCCCGTCCGCGACGCGCGTCAGGAAGACATCGTAGAAGCCGGCCAGGAACTCCTTGAACTTGGCGCGCTCCGGGTCGGAGAAGCCGTTGATCCCGGTGAACAGGTCGGCCATCGCGCCGCGCTGCCAGGTGTGGGTGGTGATGCCGAGCTTCTCATAGACGCCGCCGATGTTCATCTTGCCGCCGAACACGCCGATGCTGCCGGTGATGGTGCCGGGCTCGGCGATGATGCGGTCGGCGGGGGCGGAGATGTAGTAGCCGCCGGAGGCGGCGTAGTCGCCCATCGACACGACCACCGGCTTCTTCATCTCGCGCGTGCGCTGGATGGAGCGCCAGATCATGTCTGAGGCCATCCCGCTGCCGCCGGGGGAGTTCACGCGGAGCACCACGGCCACCACGCTCTCGTCCTCGCGGATCTCCTCGAAGTACTCCTCCACCGTCCGATCCCCGACCGAGCGCCCGCCGAACACCGAGGTGCTGGACTCGCCGTCGACGATGGCGCCCTCGATGTGGATGACGGCGATGGTCTTGTCGGCGGGGACGAAGGTGTTGCCGGACTTGATGTAGGCGCTGACAGCGGTGCGCTCCTCGCCCGCCATGCCGTCGCGCACCTCGTCGCGGTACTTCAGCCCGTCGACCATCTTCGCGTCGAGCGCCGCCTGCGGGGTGATCGGGGTCTGCTCGATCCAGGCGAGCACCTGATCGCGGGGGACGCCGCGCCCAGCCGCGATGCCGTCCACCATCTGATCGTAGAGGCCGCCGATCAGCATGTCCATCGCCTCAGAGGCCGCGTCAGAGGGACCGGCGCGCTGGAAGGGCTCGACGGCGCTCTTGTAGTCGCCCACATGCTCAAAGTCAGCCTTCACACCGATTTTCTCAAAAATACCGGAGTAGTACTCATTGGTGATCGCCAGCCCGTTCACCAGCATCACGCCCGCAGGCGCGAGGTAGATCTCCTTGCAGGCGGAGGCGATGTAGTAGGACTTGTTCTCAAAGCCGTCCGCGTAGGCGTAGCAGGGCTTCCCGCTCGCGCTGAACACGGCGACGGCGTCGCGCAATTCCTGGGAGGCGGCCCAGCCGAAGGATGCGTCCGGCTCCAGGTACAGCCCCTTGATGCGATCATCCGTGGCGGCCTGCCGGATGGCTGCGGTGACCTCGGTGATGAGCGGCGGGAACTGGCTCGGATCCATGAACAGCCCGCCCTCTGCGGGGGCGTCGCTCATGGTTCCCTGCAGGCGCACCTCCAGGAAGGAATTCTCCTCCACGGAGGGCGCCCACTCCTGGCGCGCCATCAGCACCGCGCCGACGGTCAGCCCGACGAAGGCCAGGAAGCCGAAGAGGCTGATGCCGAGCAGCAGCCTCCCGCTGTTCCGGCGCGGGGGCGGGGCGCCGGTCGGCCCGGCGGAGGCAGGGTTGGTGGGAGGGGGGCCGGAGGCTGCGCCGCCAGGGGCAACCGGGGAGAGATCATCAGGGTCCTGCATGGCGCATAGGTAAACCCGGAAGCACATTCCGGCTACAGATTCTCACATCACCAGCAGGCCCGGCGCCAGCGCTCCAGGAAGGTCGTCACCTCGGGGAACACCTCCGGCGCCCGCCGCCCGATCAGCGGGTCCATATGCCCCCAGCCGCCCTCCAGGCAGAGGCTGTGCGCCCCGGTCGCCCGGATCAGGGCGGCGTCCGCGCCCGGCGGACAGAACGGATCGGCGTCCGGCGAGATCAGCAGCAGCGGCGTTTTTGGCAGCGCCGGCACCACCGGGCGGCCCTCCGCGTCAGACAACTCCCCGGAGCAGACCCACCGCCCCATCTGCCGCAGCGTCCCGGCGTGGAGATCGCCCGCGCTGTGGCGGAGCCGCCCCCGGATCATCGGCCCGGCGGTGTCCGGCGAGCCGAGCCGCTGCCCGTCCTCGATCACCGAGGAGAGGAATTGCTGGATGCGCCGCCCCGGCAGCACCGTCCCCGGATCGATGTGCCGGCAAAGCAGCCCCGCCAGCCGCGCGGCCGGGGGGCCGGAGAAGGTGCAGGCGCCCGCGATCCCCACGCCAGCCGCCAGCCCGCCGGTCCCCGCGAGCGCGAGCCGCAGGTACATCAATTGCGCCCCCAGCCCGTGACCGAGCCAGAGCAGCCGCGAGAAGCCGAGCTGCTCCCGGATCAGGGCGATGGCCGCCTCCAGATCCTGCATCACCACCGTATCGAGGCTCCACGGCGCCGCGCCCTCCGGGGACAGCGCGCTCCGGTCGCCCCGGTGCTCCATCAAGAGGACGGTGTAGCCGGCCGCAGAGAGGTGCGCCGCCAGCGAGGTCCCGCCCGGCGCCGCCAGCAGGAAGTCCGCCGCCGAGCCGCCGAGCCCGTGCATCAGCAGCACCGGCTCGCCGCTGCCGCCGGGCCGGGGATCGAGCCGGTACAGCGGGCCGCGCCAGCCGTCCGCGCTCTGCCACCACCATGCGGGGAGCCGCGCGGGGCGCGAAACGCAGAACGCCTCGCGCGCATGGGGACGTAGCAGGTGGAAGGTCGCCTTCAAGGTCTGCTCCCCGATGCGCCGGTGCAGGGGCAGCGCGGGGGGTGACAGGGCGGCAGCGGGCCGCATGGGCAGCTCTGCAGACAACAGACCTCTTGTTCTGTCAAGAGAGGATATCGGACTCCTGTACAGATGACAAGGCGGCAGGTTAGTCCGGCGCGCGGGGGGAGCGATGGCAGAGGGGCCGCAGCCGGGGCGCGCCGGGCAGATCATCCGGGTGATCGGGCTGCTGGTGCTGCTCGCGGTGCTGATCGGGCGGGTGGACGCGGGGGCAGTGCAGGGGGCGTTCCGGGGGATGTCGGCGTGGCGGGCGGCGGCCTCAGCGGCCTGCTTCTGCGTGGCGATGGCGCTGCGGCTCGGGAAGTGGAACCTGCAGGTGGAGGCGCTGGGGCTGCCCTTTGATCGGTGGGTGCAGGCGCGGAACTTCATGATGGGCATCCTGATCGGGGTGGTGACGCCGATGCGGGCCGGCGAGCTGTACCGGCTCTCCGCGCTCGATCTCTCCGACACCCCGGCGGAGCCGCTGGGGCGGCGGTGGCTGGCGATGGCGGCGCTGCTGCTGGAAAAGGGGTACGAGCTGCTGATCCTGCTGGGGCTGGTGGTGGCGGGCGGGTGGATGGTGCTGCCGGTGGCGTGGCCATCAGCGCTGCTCGCGCCGGTGTGGCTCGGCGGGATGTGGTTCGGGCTGGGGGATCTCAGGCCGCCGGGGTGGGCGCCGGAGCGGCTGAAGCGGCTGCTCGCGCCGGTGATCGAGGCGCGCCGCCGGATGAGCCGGGGGCGGCGGCTGGCGGTGTTCGGGCTCACCGCGACGGCGCAGGGGCTGAACATGGCGGGCAGCTTCCAGATCTACCGGGCGTTCGGCGATCTGGATCCACTGCTTTTCTGCTTCGGCGGGCCGCTGCTGACGCTGACCACGCTGCTGCCGATCAGCATTTCCGGGATCGGAGTGCGGGAATTGGCGGCGATGGAGGTGTTTGGCAGGACGGGATTTCCGTCAGACGCAGCAGCCGTCGCGGCCTCCCTCTCGTTTTTCTGTGCGAATGTGCTACCTTGCGCCGCCCTGCTGCCCCTCGCGCTGCGCGGCCTGTTGAAGGCTTCTGGCGCGCCCCCTCACTGATCCCTGACGGAGCCTCTATGAGCTGCCTCATCCTCGGCGGCGACGGCTACATCGGCTGGCCGCTCGCCATCAAGCTCGCGCTGCGACACCCGGAACGCCGCATCATCATCGCGGACAACCTGAGCCGCCGCACGCTGGTGGCGAAGTGCGGCGGGAACTCGGTGACGCCCATCGAGGAGCCCGCCGTGCGGATCGACGCCTTCCGGCGCCACTCCGGGCAGGACAACCTCCAGTTCGTAGAATTGGATGTCTGTTCGCCGGAGATGGACGCGCTGCTCAGCTCGCTGCGCCCGACCACCGTCTACCACCTCGCCCAGCAATGCTCCGCGCCCTACTCGATGATGGGCGTCGAAGAGGCGATGTTCACCGTCCACAACAACGAGGTGGGGAACATGCGGGTGCTGTGGGCCGTCCGGCGCTTCTGCCCCGACGCCCACCTGATCAAGCTCGGCACCTTCGGCGAGTACGCGAAGGGCGGCATCGACATCGCCGAGGGCTACTTCCAGCCGGAGTACAACGGCAAGCGCGCGCAGGTGCCGATGCCCTACCCGCGCGCATCAGACGACATCTACCACGCGAGCAAGATCAACGACACCAACTACATCGGGCTGGCCTGCCGCAACTGGGGTCTGCGGGTCACCGACGTCATGCAGTCGACGATCTTCGGCATCTACACCGACGAGATCCGCGAGCAGCCTGAGCTGTTCACCCGCTTCGACTACGACTCAGTGTGGGGGACGGTGGTCAACCGCTTCATCGCCCAGACCATCCTCGGCCTGCCGATGACCGTCTACGGCACCGGCCTGCAGCGCACCGGACTGATGGCCCTGCAGGACGCGGTGACCTCCCTCGCCGATCTCGACGGGCGCCCCGCCGGGCGCGGCCAGCACCTCGTCATCAACCACGTCACCGAGCGGAACCACTGCATCAACGAGATCGCCGCGCTGGTCGCGGAGGTCGGACGCGCCCACGGCTACCACCCGGAGATCCGGCAGGGGCAGTACAACCCCCGCCAGGAGAACGACACTGAGAAGGCGCCCTACGAGATCGAGAACCGCTATGTCGCCTCGCATGTGTCGCACAAGCCCTTCGAGGAGGTCCTGAGCGGGATGTTCGCTGCGGTGGATCGCTTCAGGCACCGCATCCGCCCTGAGGTCTTCCCGCCCCGCGTCCACTGGAACGGGTGAGCGGTGGAGCGGGCGGGAGCCGACAGGGATCGGATGGACGCGCTGGCATCAGCGGAGTTCGCGCCGGCTGAGGCGCCGGGCGGCCGGATCAACCTCAACCCCGGCACGCTCGGCCGCCCCTCGCGGCGGGTGTGCGCTGCCATCGCGGCCTTCGGGGAGGAGGAGCGGCAGGCGTGGCCGCTCGGCCAGTACGGGCGGGGGCGCGAGGCCATCCACGCGGCGCGCCTGCGGGCGGCGGCGATCTGGGGCGCGGCCCCGGCGATCACCGCCGGGACGACCCAGACGCTCAACCTGCTGCTGCTGAACCTCACCGTCCACCTGGCCGCGCAGCGGACGCAGCCAGCGGGGCGGGACGGGACGGCGCCGCTGCAGGTGCTCACCACCGGCCACGAGCATGAGGGCGGGATCGCCGGGTTCGAGCGCCACCCGCGCTGGTCGGTCCGGTACCTGCCGGAGGAGGCGCTCGCCGATCCGGCGCTCGCCGGGGAGATCGCGCGGCGGGAGCGCCCGGCGCTGCTGCTGCTGTCGCACATCACCTGGACTGAGGGGCGGCGGCTGCCGGTGGAGGCGATCCGGGCGGCGGTGCGCGGCGCGAGCCCGGAGACCTGGACGGTGCTGGACGCGGCGCAGTCGCTCGGCCTCGCAGCGCTGCCGGAGGGCTTCGCCGATAACTGGGACTTCACCGTGGCGAGCGCGCACAAGTGGCTGTCGGGGCCGTCCGGCACCGGCCTGCTCTGGCGGAGCGCGCGGGGGAGGTCGGCGGGGCCGCTGTGCTGGAGCGGGCATGCGCTCGACCCGGACGCGGAGCAGGGCGGCGACGAGCAGGCGGGCGGCCAGGACTTCTCGCGGCTGTGCGGGCTGGAGGCGGCGCTCGCCCTCTACGCGGAGGCGGGGATCGCGGCGGCACAGGCGGAGAGCGCGCGGCGGGCGG
>JBEIQZ010000247.1:0-8500 GCA_040376255.1 Alphaproteobacteria bacterium | reverse complement strand
TCCGCTGCTGAACGGCCCGGTGGAGGACGCAGCGCAGATCCGCGCCGCTGTGGAGCGGATCACCGCGATGGACGTCCCCGATCTGCGCGAGGCCGCCGCTACCGCCGCCGCCGAGGGCTTTTTTGATATATCGAGCTGGATGGAGAGCGTCGCCCGCACCCGCCTCCACCACCTCGCCCGCCTGCCGGAGCAGCCATGAAGCCCGCCCCGGCCTACGACGGCTCCGCGATCGAGGTGCTGACCACGATGCAGGCGATCCGCCGCCGCCCGTCGATGTACATCGGCGCGCTCGGCGCGGCGGGCCTCCGGCACCTGCTCACTGAGCTTGTTCAGAACGCCATCGACGAGGCGCTCGACGGCTGGTGCCGCCGCATCCGGGTCACCGCTGAGCGCGGCGGCTACCGGGTCGAGGACGACGGGCGCGGCATCCCGGTCGATGTCATCGACGGGCGCTCCGCGCTGGAATTGGTGATGACCGAGCCGTTCAGCAGCGCGAAGTTCCGCGAGGGCGCCTACTCCCGCTCCGGCGGGCTGCACGGGCTGGGGCTGTGCTGCGTGAACGCGCTCTCTGAGCGGCTGGAGGTCGAGGTCTGCCGGGACGGGCGGCGCTGGCGCATGGACTTCTCTCAGGGAGCGCCGATCACCCCGCTCCAGGATCTCGGCCCCGCTCCCGGCTCCGGCCCCGCCGCTGAGCGCGGCACCTCCATCTTCTTCCGGCCTGACCCGCTGCTGTTCCCCGGCCTGCACACCCTCCCGCGCGACAGCCTCGTCGACTGGCTTCAGGAGCAGTCCCTCCTCAACCCCGGCCTCAGCCTGGAGCTCCATCAGGACGGCGCCGACACCTTCCGCAGCGCTGACGGCCTCCCCGGCTACGCAAAGACCCTCGCCGCAGACCGCCCCTTCCTCCACCCGCGCCCGCTCCACCTCCTCGCCGAGATCGACCTGCCGCAGACCGCCGACCCGTACTCAGGCGGCAGGCTCCGCGTAGAGGCCGCGCTGCTCTGGACCCGCGCTTATGGCGGCGAGCGCCGCAGCTACGTCAACCACGTCCGCACCCCGCTCGGCGGCGCCCACGCGGAGGGCATGGAGGAGGCCATCGCCCTTGTGCTGCTGGAGGCGGCCCGCCCGCTGCTCCAGCCCGGAGAGCGGCTGCTGCCCGCCGATCTGCTGGAGGGGCTGTGCGCCGTCCTGAGCGTCCGCATGCGCGATCCGCTCTTCGAGGGCCAGACCAAGCTCCGCCTCACCGCCGACGCCGTCCGCCCGCCCGTCCGCGACGCCGTCGCCGCCCACCTCCGCGCCGCCCTCGCCGCCGATCCCGCCCTCGGCCCCGCCCTCATCGGCAAGGCGCTGGAGGCCGGACGCGCCCGCGACGCCGCCCGCCGCGCCGGGGAGCGCGCCCGCTACCGCAGCCCTGACGCCGTGATCTCCAAGGAGGCCTACCGCGAGCAGTTCGGAATCCGCTCCCGCGACTGGCACCGGAGCTGCCGCTGGCTCACCGACAGCGCCCTGCTCGGCCAGCACGCCGCCCTCTGCGCCGTCGCCCCCGACGCCGAGGTGCTCGACGTCTGCTGCGGCAGCGGCGTGGTCGGCGCCTCCTTCCGGGGCCGCGTCGGCCGCCTCACCGGCCTCGACCTCACCCCGGAGATGGTGCGCCTCTCCCGCGAGCGCCTCGACACCGTCGTGCAGGGCGACGTCTACGACATCCCCTTCCCCGACGCCCGCTTCGATCTGGTCGTCAACCGCGAGGTGCTCCACCTCCTCCCCCGCCCCGAGCGCCCCGTCGCTGAGATCTTCCGCGTCCTGAAGCCCGGCGGCCAGCTCATCGTCGGCCAGATGCTCCCCTACAGCGCCGCAGACGCCGCCTGGTTCTTCCGCATCGTCAAGAAGAAACAGCCCCTGTTCTTCAACAACCTCATGGAGGAGGACATGCTCGCCCTCCTCGAAGGCGCGGGCTTCACCGGCATCACCGCCGCCGAATACCTCCAGTGGGAGGACATCGACCTCTGGATCAACACCTGGGAGACCCCGCCCCTGCTCCGCCAGGAGATCCGCGACCTCTACCACCACGCCCCCGCCGAGGCCCGCGCCGCCCACCCCTTCCGCATCGAAGCCGACGGCCACATCTACGATCAGTGGCGCTGGCTCGTCTTCTCCGCCTTCAAGCCACGGTAGACCGCCCATGTCCGACGCACTCCATCACTTCAACCGCCGCGCCGCCTTCTACGACCGCTCCAGCCGCTGGTGCACCGACCCCGCCCTCGCGGACGCCACCTTCGCCGCCGTCGCCCCCGAACCCCACCACCGCCTCCTCGACATCGCCTGCGGCACCGGCCTCGTCGCCCGCGTCTTCCACAAGAAGGTCGCGCACCTCACCGGCCTCGACCTCACCCCCGCGATGGCCGATCAGGCCCGCCCGTACCTCGATGAGCTGGTGATCGGCCCCGCCGAGTCCCTGCCCTTCCCCGACGCCTCCTTCGACCGCGTCACCTGCCGGCAGGGCATCCAGTTCATGGACGATGCCGCCGCCGTCTCTGAGATGTACCGCGTGCTGAAGCCGGGCGGGCGCGCGGTCCTCATCCACCTCGTCGCCTACGGGGAGGAGGATCGGGCCGAATACTTCGAGGTGCTGCGGCTGCGGAACCCGGCGCGGAGGAACTTTTATGTGAGGGAGGATCTTGTCCGGCTGATGAGTCAATTTTCGGATGTCACGGTAGAGACATATGTGACGGAGGAGGACGTCGAGGCGTGGGCGGACAACAAGGCGGTGGAGACGGTCGGGGAGATCCGGCAGGTGTATGAGCGGGGGAGTGAGGGATTTTTGAAGGTGCATGGGGTGAAGATGGAGGGGGGGCGGATCGTGGATCGGATGCTGTTCGCGATCGTGGCCGGGACGCGGTGATCGTCCCCCGCCTGCCCTATACCTGCCTCAGAAACTCCCCGCTCCGCACCTTCGTCAGCGTCACCCCCTCGCTCGCCGGCATCGTCCCCCGGAACGCCTCTGTCTCCGGCATCGGCACCGCCCCCGCTGAGGAGAACGTCCGCCGCCACTCCCGCCCCTCGACCGGATCGGGATCATAATAGGAGAAATGCTCCGGGAAGTGACGGAAGTCCATGACCGGCCCCTCACAATAGCTGTCATAGATGCGCTTGTAGGCGCGGCGCATCACTGAGTCGGGCAGCCCGTTGTAGTTGAGGTACTCGTCGCGTTCGAGGGCCTGCTCGACGGAGAGCCAACGGAGGTGCTGGACCTCGTCGCGGATGTGCTTCTGGGCGAGGCCCTGGTGGTAGACGCTGGTGCCGGGCATGGCGGAGAGGTACTTGACGCGGGTGATGTGGCGGTTGCGCTCGGCCCATTCGCACATGTGGTCGAGGGACTGTTCGGTCTCGCCGGGGAGGCCGACGATGGTGAGGCCGCCGTAGCGGATGCCGCCTTCGGCGGAGTGGCGCATCGCCTTGTGGACGATGTTCTCGGTGGAGCCCTTGCGGGCGCCCTTCAGCGCGGCGGGGGTGAGGGACTCGACGCCGAACAGGGCGATGTCGCAGCCGGTCTCGCCCATGCGGCGGGTGATGTCGAGGTCGACGTCGGCGTTGCGGGTGAGGCAGGTCCAGCCGATGTCATGCTGGCCGATGACGTCGAGGTAGCTGAGGGTCTGCTGCTTGTGGGCAGTGAAGGTGAGATCGACGAAGAAGACGAACTCAGTCTTGTACTGGGACTTGAGCCATTCGAGATCGCGGTGGAGGATCGCGGGGGACTTGACGCGCTCCTGGGGCGTGGTGCGGTAGCAGAAGGAGCAGTCCATCTTGCAGCCGCGCGAGTAGCTGGCGATGATCTGGGGCTGGAGGCCGCGCGGGTCGCGGGACTGGGGCCAGAGATCGAGGCGCATGCGGGGGAGGGAGTCGAGATCGGGCATCTGGCCGCGCGGGGGGGTGGCGCGGGGGGTGCCGTCGGGATCGCGGTACCAGATGCCCCGGATGGCGGGGAGGCGCCAGGACCACTCGCCGCGCGCGAAGGCCTCCATGACTTCGAGGATCGTCAGCTCACCCTCGGAGATGACGGCGACATCGGCGCGGGTGTGGTGCATGAAGACGTGCGGGACGGAGGTGACGAGGGAGCCGCCGAGGATGATGGGGAGCTTCGGGCGCGCGGCCTTGGCGCGGGCGATGAAGTCTTCCTGGAAGGGGAAGCTGTCCTCGTAGGTGGCGAGGCCGATGATGTCGGCGTCGCGGGTGGCCTCGCGGACGGCGGTCTCCAGGGGGGTGCGGTCGTAGCGGACGTCGACGATGCGGACGGGGTAGCCTGCGTTGTGGAGGACGGTCGCGATGTAGGTGACGCCCTCATAGGGCGAGGTGAGGAAGAATTCCCACCCGCGCGGCATGGAGAACGGGGAGGGCGGCACGACCAGCACGACGCGGGGGAGGCGGGAGTCGGTGGGGTTGGCGGCCCGATCCTGCTCGGCCATGAGGCCCATCAGGCGGCGGTCAGTCTCGGAGGCGGCGTCGGTGTAGAGCCCGGGGTCGAGCGAGGGTTGATAGGCCATGCTGTCAGGGTAGGAGGTATCCCGGCGGCTGTCAACCGCTCCCGGAAGGTGGGGAAGGGGTGATCAGCGGAACCGGTAGCCGGGATTCCGGATCTGCGCCGCGAGGGTCTGTCCGGCCTGGAGGTTGCCCGCTGCGGTGAGGTGGCCGGGGTCTTTGGGGAGGAGGTATTCCCGGCGTCCGACGCAGCACCCGCGCGCGTCGACCTCCTGGATGTCATGTGCGGCGCGGAAGGCGTCCATCCAGGGTTCACCGAGGCGGGGGGCGGCGCTGTCGGGGGCGCGCTGGAGGTCGAGGGCCTGGGGCAGCCAGCCGATGAGGAGGCGGGCGCCTGCGGCGGTGAGGTCGGCGTGGAGGGCGGCGAGGGCCTCTGCGCGCTCTGCGTCGGAGACGCGGGGCATGCGGTCGGGCTCCTGCTGGCCGGGGGTGAGCATGGGGCGGGCGGAGAGGGAGAACAGGCGCTGGCGGAGGAATTGGTAGAGCCGGGACTGCTGGATGAGCCAGATGCGGGAGCGGGCGAGGGGATCGGCGCGATCCTCCATCTGGGCGAGCAGCAGCCGGTCGGAGAGCATGACGCTGTTGTGGTCGTGGAGGCTCGGGAAGTAGATGACGACCTGCGGGCTGTACGCGGCGACGACGTTTTTGTACAGCCACGCAGCCTGGACGGTGGAGTAGCCGGGCATCCCGGCGTTGAGGACGTCGGCGGGGTGTCCATCGGGGGAGAGCCAGCCCGCGAGCCCTGCCTGGAGGCCGTCCGCCGGGGCGCCGCCCTCGTCCGCGCCCCAGCCGAACACGGTGGAGTCGCCGAGCAGGGCGAAGCGGACGGTGCCGGAGTGTTCGCGGGGGAGGGCGGTGCGGAGGCCGTCGGCGTTGGTGCGGACGGTGAACGGATCCTGCCCGGGCATCACCGGCATCGGCCCGTCCAGGCGGGGGCTGAGCCGCCAGCCCAGCCCGTGCTGCGCGGTCCACGCGGGCTCTGCGCCGGAGAGGCGGAGGCCGGTCTCCACCAGCGCGAGGATCAGCAGCGCGACGAGCGGCCCGGCCAGCAGCCGCAGGAGGAGGGCGCGGAGGGTCAGGCGGCTCAGGGAGCGGCGCCAGCGGCGGGCGGGGATCATGGGGCGGGAGAGACGGGGGGCGGGGCGGGAGAGACGGGGGGAGGGGCGGGAGCAGGCGCGGCGGAGGGCGGGGTGGCATCGAAGCTGCCGGCGGCCTGCAGGATCATCGTCTTCTGGATGGACTGGGCGTTGATCGGGCGGTTGCCGTCGCTGGTGTCGACGGGGAGGGCGAGGGCGACAGCGGGGCCGGGGATCAGCGGCGCCTGCGGCCAGCCCTCGGCGCGGAGCCGGTCGGCGATGGCCTGCGCGGCGAGGCCCTGACCGGCGGCGGTGGGGTGCATCTTGTCGAGGAACAGCTCTTTCAGGGAGAGGCCCGAGGCCTCAAAGACTGGCGTGAGGTCGACGACGGGGACGCCGCGCGAGCGGGCGATGGCCTGCTGGGTCTGGATGTAGGGCGTCCAGTCGGCGGCGCGCTCGACCCCGCGCCGCTGGATCTCGATGTTGGTGAGGGTCAGCACGACGGCGCCGGCGCCGCGATCCCGCGCCTCATCGAGCATCTCCTGGAGGTTCGCCGCGTAGTCGGTGAGCCGCACCCGGCGCACCCCGTACTCCCCGCCCTCCGGCCAGGTCACCTGCAGCGCGGTGGGCCGCCCCAGCAGCGTCAGCGCCTCGAAGCGCGTCCAGCGGAACAGCGCGCTGTTGGAGGCGGCGCGGACGGCGGCGCTCTGCCAGTCGCGGGCGCGGCCCAGCAGGTCAGCGTCGCGGAACGCCTCGAAGTTGTTGTCGCTCCAGAGGCTGCCGATCACCAGCAGATCGGGATCGAGCGCCCAGCCCGCCTCCTCCAGCAGCACGAGGCTCTGGAGGCTGGAGTAGCCGGGGGTGGCCCCGCAGCGCACCCGCACCGGCGCGCCCGCAGCGGTGAGCTTCTGCTGGAGCTGATCGTGGAGCGTGCTGCCGTCCGCGACCCCGTGGCCGAAGATGCTGGAGTCCCCGAGCGTCAGGATCAGCGGCGCCTCAGGCGGGCCGTCCTCCGCCGGCAGCCGCATCCCGTCCGCGTCGATGTGCGCCTCGATCCCGTTGGCCGGGTGCAGCCCCTCGGCCATGCGCCAGAGCCGCGTCGGGTCGGGGATCATCAGCGTGTTCGGGCGCGGCCCCTTGCCGGAGGCGGTCTGGGCCTGCTCCCACGGGTCGGGCAGCAGGCGCGCGAGGCCCTCCAGCAGCAGCAGCGGCGCGGCGAGCAGGATCAGCATGAACAGCAGCCGCCGCCGGTAGTTGGCGCGGGTCGGCTGACCGGAGGCTCCGGCGCCCTGAGCGGGACGCTGGAACATCCGGCGGAGAGCGCGGGGGAGCTTCATCGGGGCTTCATCGGCTAATAGACCGTGATCGGGGCTTCGGCGCGCCCGAGGAATTGTTCAGGGCTGATCTGGGCCTTCAGCAGCTCCGCGCGCAATTCCTGCTCCAGCTCGTAGGCGATCTTCGGCTCGGCGGCGCTCAGGTCGCGCTGCTCGCCGGGGTCAGCGCGGAGATTATAGAGCTCCTTCTTGCCGTCGGAGAGGTCGAGGATCAGCTTGTAGTCGCCCTTCCGGATGGCGCGGAGGTGGACGAAGAGCCGGTAGTCGCTCTCGGCGATCAGCGGGCCGGGCGGGGGGGACTGGCCGCGCAGGAAGGGGAGCAGGCTGGCGCCGTCGGTGCCGGGGATCTGCGGCAGGCCGAGGGCGTCGGCGAGGGTGGGGAACAGGTCGAGGGTGCGGACGGGCTCGGGGACGTCGCGGCGGGTCTTCTGCTCGGGGAAGTGGATCATCATCGGGACGTGGAGCTGCTCTTCGTAGAGGCTGTAGCCGTGGTCGATGGCGCCGTGCTCCATGAACTCCTCGCCGTGATCGGAGACGAGCGCGACGATGGCGTTGTCCCAGGCGCCGGTCTCCTTCAGCAGCGCGAGCATCTGCCCCATGCGGGCGTCGGCGATCTCGGTCTTCTTGTCGTAGACGGCCAGCAGGAAGGCCGCGTCCTCCGGGCTGAGCTTCCCGGCGAGCGAGGCGGGGTCGCCGGGCTTTTTGATCGCCTGGAGCGCCTGCTCGCGGTAGCGGCCCTGCTCTTCGATGCCGCCGTCGAGCGGCCCCTTGTAGGCGGGCTGGAGGCTGCGGGCGTCGACGCCGGGCGGGAGCGGCGCCTGCCCGTGGACGTCGTAGCCGTGGAAGAACAGCAGGAACCTGTTGTCCCTGCTGGCGCTCTGGGCGCGGAGCCACTCCATCGCCGGGGGGCCGGAGTGATCCATGCCGCCGAACTTGCGGTCGTCGAGGAAGGTCGTGAAGCCGCGCCCGTAGCCGAACCGCTTCGACACGCCCGCGTCGCCGGTGAAGGCGGCGGCCGCCCAGCCTGCGGCGGCGAAGGTCTCCGGCCAGGTCGGGACGTCGGCGGCGAGCGCGGCGTCGACGAGCTTCTCGTCCGGGCCGGGCGCGAGCTTGTTGACCAGCCCGTGCCGCGAGGGGAGGCGGGCCGTCCAGATCGACATGTGGCCCGGCACTGTCCACGCGGCGGCGGACTGCGCGGCGTGGAACACCACCGCCTGCTCGGCGAAGGCGCGGAGGTTCGGGGTGCGGTCGGGGAATTGCGGGGACAGCCCGGTGCGGTCGTAGCGGAGGCAGTCCATCGAGATGACGATGATGTCCAGATCGCCGGCGCGGGCCTTCCAGTCGTAGGGATCGGCCTGCGGGGCGGCGGGCGGGGCGACCGGAGCCGTAGGCGGAGCGGGGGGGTCGGTACAGGCCAGCCAGAGCGCGAGCAGCATCATGGCGCCAGTGTATCGCGGTTGCCGGTCAAAAAGAAGAAGGGCGGCGATCAGGGCGCTCCCCGATCACCGCCCTCGCAGATCAGCCTAAGCGTGCTGTCCTGACCGGACGGTGCTTACT
>JBEIQZ010000130.1:0-12026 GCA_040376255.1 Alphaproteobacteria bacterium | reverse complement strand
GATGGAGGAGGTGTTGGAGGCGAGGATGGCGCCGGGGGCGGCCACCTTGGAGAGCCCCTCAAAGATCTTGTACTTCAGCGCGACGTTCTCGGTCGCGGCCTCGATGATGATGCCCGCCTCGCCGTGGCTGGCCGTGTCGGTGGAGAAGGCGATCCGCCCCATCACCGCCGCCGCCGCGTCGGCGGTCAGCTTCTCCTTCTTCACCAGCCGCCCGAGCGATCCCTGGATCGTGTCCCGCGCCTTCGCGAGCGCACCCTCGCTCACATCGGTGAGGTTCACGCTGAGGCCCGCCTGCGCGGCCACCTGCGCGATCCCGTTGCCCATCTGCCCCGCACCGACCACGCCGACCAGACTGATACCCATGACGCGCCTCCTGTAGCCCCGCGCTGTTGTCCCGGCGCCGGGAGGGCGCGTCTAACGTGTTCCCACCGGGAAGGCACCCTGCAGCGACACCCCGAACCGCCCAGCGAACGGCAGCGCCCCCTCGCCGGAGGGCGTGCCGACCCCGCCCAGATCGAGGCTCAGCGAGAGGTGCGCCAGATCCACCAGCAGGCCGGTCTGCACCTCGAACCACGGCGCGCCGTAGACCAGCGCGGGCTTCACGTTCTTGATCGGCACCACCTGCGACCACGACAGCCGCGCCCCGACCGGCACCTTCAGGGCGCCGTAGATCGGGAAGGTCGCGCGCGCGCCGAGGTTCGGCACCAGCGTCAGGTAGCTGTATTCGTGGCGGATCGTCTCGCCGGTCGCCCCGTCCGTCACCTCCCAGTCGGCCCGGTTGAACGCCCAGCCCGCCCCGACGAACAGCCCGGCCTCCACCTCATCCCGGCTCACCAGATCCTTCCCCAATTGAAGGTTCCAGTTCGCCCCCTGGAATTTCACCCCGGTCCCCAGCCGCAGATCGAACCCGCCGGGCAGCCCGAACCCCAGCGACCCGTCCCACATCCCCGACAGGATGTCCGGCCCCGCCGAGACATCGGCCTCATCGGCCACCACGAACAGCCCGTTCACCCCGGTCTGCACCGACAATTCATTCTGCTCCAGCCCGTTCAGATCGGTGCCGTGCATCGGGAGCGGCGGGTAGGCGATGACGATGGTGGCGCAGCCGGTGAGAAAAAAACTCACCACGGAGCAGAACAGACCGCAGAAGAGACCATAGACGTTTAAGGAGACACGCGCAGACATGAACCGCTCCGGGTGAGTGCAGCCCATCAAGCAAGCGGGGTGCCAGCCGCCAGGCTGCGCGCCAGCTGCGCCTCCACCAGCCGGTGCGCGAGCCGCGTGTAGCGCTCGTCGCCGCCCTCGCGCTGGAGCGCCATCCAGAGCGCCTTGCTGCTGCCGATCATGCATACGAAGCGCCGCGCGCGCGTGACTGCGGTATAGACGAGGTTGCGCCGGAGCATCACAAAATGGCTGTGGTGGAACAGCGACACCACAGCCGGGTACTCCGAGCCCTGCGACTTGTGGATGCTGATCGCGTAGGCCAGATCCAGCGCGTCCATCGCCTCGTTGACCAGCACCACCGCGCGCCCGTCGAAGTCGACAGTGATCGAGGTGTCACGGCCTGCCACGGCGACGGCGCCGGGGGCCGCGCGGGCAGGCATCGAGGGCGCGGCGGGCGACGTGATCGTGACGACGCGCCCGACGTCGCCGTTGAACACCTCGTTCTCGTAGTCGTTCTTTGTCTGGATCACGCGGTCGCCGACGCGGAACTGCCGCTTCTTCCACTGGAGCGGCGCGCCAGCCGGGTTCAATTCCTGCTGGAGCAGCCGGTTCAGCACCACCGTCCCGAGCGGCCCCGCATGCATCGGCGTGAGCACCTGAACGTCCTGGAGCGGCTGGAAGCCGAGCTTCGGCATCCGCTCGGTGATCACCTGGACCAGCAGCCGCTGGGCGTCGAGCGCGTCGTCCTTGTACAGGACAAAGAAGTCGCGCTGCACGCCCTCCTCGCGCTCAGAGGAGAGCGGCGTCTCGCCCCGGTTGATGCGGTGGGCGTTGCAGACGATGCTGCTGCCCTGGGCCTGCCGGTAGATCTCGTCGAGGCGGGCGACGGGGACGCAGCGGCTCCGGATGAGGTCGTGGAGGATCTGGCCCGGCCCGACGCTCGGCAATTGGTCGACGTCGCCGACCAGCACCAGCCGCGCCCGATCCGGCAGCGCCGAGAGCAGCGCGTCCATCAGCGGAAGATCCACCATCGACGCCTCATCGATCAGCAGCCCGTCGGTGTCGAGCGGGTTGGTGGCGTCGCGCATGAACTTCCGGTTCTGGGCGTTCCACTCCAATAACCGGTGGATCGTCTTCGCCGGCTGCCCGCACCCCTCCGCCAGCCGCCGCGCCGCCCGCCCCGTCGGCGCCGCCAGCAGCCACCGCTCGCGCCGCAGCCCCGCCGCCTCCAGCAGCACCCGGACGATGGTCGTCTTGCCCGTCCCCGGCCCGCCGGTGATCACGCACATCCGGTGCGACAGCGCCATCCCCACCGCCGCCCGCTGCCCTGCGCTCAGCCGGATGCCCGCCTGCTGCTCGATCGGGCCGAGGTCGAACCGGGTCTGCGCCTGCGGGGCGGATCGCTCCTGCAGCACGAGCGCCACCCGCGCCTCCTTCATGTCCATCCAGGGCCGGAACACCGGGCGATCCGCCGGATCGGTGACGACGTTCTGAGGGAGGTTCTGAGTGAGGTGCTTTGACGTGTCCGACACGCCCCCGTGCCGCACCACCCGCCCCTCGCCCAGCGACCGCTCCAGCCCGAACCGCGCGCTCTCCGCCGGGATGTCCAGCGCGTGCATGCGCTCGATGAGCTTTCCCTCCGGCAGGTAGCAGGAGCCCTCCTCCTCTGCGCTCTCCAGCACATAGAGCAGCGCCGCCACCACGCGCTCGGGGTCTTCGGCGCTCATGCCGTTGGCCCGCGCGATGGCGTCGGCGGTGCGGAAGCCGATCCCGCGCACCTCGGTGAGCCGGAAGGGCGTGCGCGCCACCACCGAGGCCGCCTCGCCCTTGAACCGCTCCGCCACCCGGCGGCACTGGCCGGAGGTCAGGCCGAAGCTCCGCAGCATCACCTCCAATTCCTGCGCGGTCTCCAGGGTGTCGTCGGTCAGCCCGCCGAGCTGGAGCTTCCCGAGCTTCTTTTTTGTTATTCCCTTGACCTCCAGCAGCCGCTCCGGCGTCCCGCGCAGGATCTTCAGCGTCTCCAGCCCGAATTGCGCCACGATCTTCTCCGCCAGCCCCTCGCCGACCCCGTCGATGCTCGCCGCCAGGAACCGCTGCATCCCGATCTTTGTGCGGGGATCCTCCACCAGCAGCGACTGGACCTTGAACTGCCGGCCGAACCGGAGGCTCGCCTCCCACGCGCCGGTCAGCCGCACCTGCTGGCCCGGCTGCAATTGCGCCAGCGACCCGACCACCGAGATCACCGTGTCGTCCGTCGCCAGCAGGCGCATCACCGCGAAGCCCCCGTCGCTCTTGAACGTGAACCCCAGCACCTCACCGCTCAGGACATGGGCCGCCGATGGTTCGCCGTCCGCTGGTGCGCTGTCTCCTGATCCCCTGTCCCCTGATCCCCTTTCAGTCAACGCAGGTATTCCTTCAGCCGATCCAGCTCGCGCCGGTCGCGCTTGGTCGGGCGTCCGGCGCCCGCCTCCCGCAGCGCCACCGGCTCCGGGCGCACCGGGCGCGGCGGGCTGTGATCGCGGTAGAGCTTCTGGGCGATCGCCGCCGGGCCGCGCAGATCGGAGACCCCGACGACCTCCAGGATCTGCGACCACCCCTCGCGGCGCACCTCGATCCAGTCGCCCCCCCGCACCAGCTTCGCGGGCTTCACCGCCTGATCGCTCACCCGGACATGGCCGCCCTCACAGGCCTCGGCGGCGATGCTGCGCGTCTTGAAGATGCGCGCGGCCCACAGCCACTTGTCGATGCGGAGCGGGGCGGTCGATACCGGGGCAGCCGGAGCAGCGGGCTGAGCGGGGGTCGGAGCTGCAGGCGCGTCAGTGGTCTTCGGTTCCATCCCATCCTCCGCCGAGCCTTTAACCCTAACCCGCCGGACAGCTACCAGCGCTCCAGCTTCCAGATCATCTCCTGCTGCTCCAGGATCCACGCCTCATCGCGGGCGTGTTCGAGGCGCCGCGCCTCCTGCGAGGCCGCGATCAGCTTCTCGCGCGTCTCCTGCTGCGTCCCGGCCTGCCAGGCCTCCGCGACGAGGGCGCGGGGCGTCCAGCGCGGGGAGCGCCAGAGCAGGAAGCGGATGAGCGGCTGGTAACGCCAGATGTTGGGGATCGTGGCCTTCCCCATGCGGCGCAATTGGCCGCTGGCGATGCCGAGGGAGAGGTAGACCGCGTGGCAGTGATCGGTGAAGAGGTGGTAGCGCTCCATCAGCTTCATCGCGGTGTTGAACTCAGGGATCGCGTCTTCGGGGCGGCACTCATCGAGGTAGAGCTCGCCGAGGAAGCGGTGGGCGAGGGCGCCTGAGCTGTCCCCGTTCTGAGCGGAGGTCTCTGCCCAGCGCCGGGTGAGCTCGATGGACTCCGCCAGCTTGCCGTCCAGCCAGGCGATGACGGCCTCCCCCCCGGCGACCCAGGATCGGGCCTTCTGATCGCCGGTCAATTCTGCGACGCGGGCCAGCCGGTCAGCGACGCCGCGCATGCTCGACGCCTCGTTGAGGTGGTAACCTGCGGCCCAGACCACGGTGGCGGCGAGCGCGGCGCTGTAGGCGTCCCCCATGCTGAGCAGCCGGTGGCTGGCGTCGAACGCGTCGGAGAACGCCTGCCGGGTCTCGCCCCGGAGGAGGCGACCGATGCCCCGGTGGGCGAGGACGATGGGCTCCGCCAGCGGCCCGGCGCTCTCTACGCGGGCGTCGGTCAGCAGGCGCTCCTCTGTGCTGCGGGCGTACCCCTTCATGCCGAGCGCGGAGTACCAGACCACCTCCATCGCGCGCGACCGCCAGTCCTGCGGGGCGGCGACGCGCCAGAGCCGGTGGATGTGCATCATCAGCAGGTTGTCAGACAGGAAGTGCAGATCATGGAGCCGGGCGATGATCGGCAGGTACGTCGGGGGCGAGGCGGGCGTCGACTCCTCTATGGAGCGTCGGCTGCGCCACAGGAGCCGGAGGAAGGCCCGGAGATCCATCATCTGGGCCATCCACCCGGTCGGGAGCGGGAGCCGGAGCGCCGCCATCGCCCGGTGGCCGACCTCCAGCGCCTCGGTGATGCGGCCCTCCTGAAAGTGCAGCTCCATCTCGGCCTCAGCGACCTCGATCAGGTCCGCCGGCCCGGCCTGCCGCAGGATCTGATCCAGCACCGCGCGCGCCCGCTCGATGGCCCGCCCCTGGATGGCGAGATCGAAGCGGCGGAGCAGCTCGGCGGTCGTGCAGGCCCCGGTCTGCTGATCGAGCAATTCCAGCGCCAGCCCCGGATCAAAGACCGACGCGCGCGCGACGGCGAGATCCAGCACATCGGCCAGCCGGGCAGAATCCTGCGCGAGCCGCGCGTAGCGGGCCACCAGCAGGGGCTCCTCCTGCGGATCGAGGCGCGCCGCCGCCCTCCCCGCCCACCGCTTCATCTGCGCCGCAGACACCGGGAGCCGCACCTTCAGGACGACCTCCTGCCCGTCCCACTCCGCGAGCCCCGCGACCTCCGCCGCGCGCGCCACCCGCGCCATCGTCAGCGCGTCGATGTTGATCGCCCGCTGCAGCACCGCGTTGAGCGGCAGCTCCAGCGCCGCCGCCGCCACCAGCACATCCCGATCATCCGGCGTCAGCCGCTCCGGCTCCCCCTCCCAGGGGGCAGCCCCGGCGTCATCCAGCACTATCTCGCTCGGCATCCCGTGGTTCCGGGTGCGCGAGGTGCCGACCACCCTCAGATCGGGGCTCATCGCCAGCTCGGTGAGCATCCGGCGGCTCGCCCCGTCCAGCCGATCCAGCCCCGCCACCAGGATCAGCAGCGGCCTCGGGCAGACCTCCATCATCCGCAGGATCGCCAGCCGCACCTGCGCCGCCGTCGGCACCCCGCGCGGATCCCGCGCCAGCCACGCCCGCGCCGCCGGGACCACCTCAGCCAGCACCTGCCCCTGCGCCCCCATCTCCCGCGCCATCTCCTGCAGCCGCTCCGTCGAGAACGCGAGCGACGCCTGCACCACGAGGCTGAGCGCGCCCGCCAGCGGCGTCCCGGTCGGCGCCCACTCCGGCCGCGCCCAGAGCGTCTCGCTGCTGCGCCAGTCCTGCTGGAGCTGCTCCAGCGCCTGCCGCCCCGACTCCTCCGAACCCACGAGCGCCATCGACCGCATCTCGCGCAGCTGGAGCCGGATCTGGGCGTGGATCGTCGGCGGGAGCGGATTCACCACCGGAACGCTCGGCATCTCCACGATGCCCTCGTGGAGGAACCGCAGCAGCAGCACCTCAGCCATCCGCGCGCCGACCACCCGGCCTGACAGCCCCGCCTCCACCAGCGGCTCCAATTCTATCCAGCACAGCGGCGCCCGGGGCGGCAGGTTGTGATCGGTGAAGATCGCCAGATCCTCGGCGAGGAAGGGCCGGTGCAGGTTGATCATCTCATAGAACATCACCCAGGCAGCGAAGCAGTCGCTCCGCACGCTCGGCGCCTTCTTGTGGTGCAGCGAAGGCAGCATGTAGGGCGGGGTGCCAGGAAAACTCTCGCCCGCCTCCTGCTCCTGCTGCAGCTGCGCGCGCCCCATGTCCACCAGCCGGATCTCTTTCGCGTGCAACCGGATATTCTCCGGCTTCACATCCCCGTGGATCAGCCCCGCCCGGTGCAGGCAGTCCAGCCCCCGGAAGACCACCGCCATGAGCGCCACCACCTCCTCCGGCGGCAGCACCTCCCGCATCATCCGGGCGCGGACATCCTCGCCCGGCACGTACTCCATCACCAGGTAGGGGCGCCCGCCCACCACCCCTGCGTCCAGCAGCACCACGAGGTTCGGGTGGCGCCGCCGCAGCACCGAAGACTCCCGGCGGAACTCGTCAAGCACCCAGCTGCTCGACGAGGGGAAGAGCTTGATCGCCACGTCCGCAACGTCCGCCCCGCCCGCCCCGACATTGTCCGGCCGCGCCCGGTACACCGAACCGACAACGCCCTCACTGAGCTTCTCCAGCAGCCGGTATCCAGGGATGACAGGCCAATCATTCACGCCAGCACCCTCCAGATGTAAGCTGAAACCGGAGCGGCGCAGCGCCCTGCGCCAGCGCCCTCAGCTGCCGCACTGCGGGCGCGCCGAGGGAGCGGATCTCTGCAAGATCCAGCAGGAACTGCCGCACGCGCACATCCTGCTGCGCCACGGACTGCGGCAGACCCGCAGGCCCCTCAAGGCTGCCGCATGCCAGCAGCCACCCCCCCTCCGGGCGATCCCCGTCCGCCTCCGGCTCCCAGCCCACATGCCAGAACGGCCCGTCCATCCCGCAGATCCCCCCCTCGCTAAGCCCGCGCGCCGCCACCGGGGACCAGCCCACCGCCTCCGGCAGCGCCAGCCGCAGGAGCGCCGGGTGGTGCCCGGCCCGCTTCAGCCCGGAGGGGCAGCGCGTGAGCGGCGGCAGCGGCCACACCGGACACCCCTCCACCCACAGCCCCCGGATCGCGCCCGGCAGCCCCCGGAGGATCCGCTCCACGCCCGCCTCCACCACCACCAGATCATCCCCGCCAGCGTCTGAAAGGATCAACGCCTGCTGGACGATCTTCAACCCGTCCACCAGCCCCTCCGTCAATTCGTACAGCGCCCGGAGCTGGGTGGGCGACCTCCCGCCGGTGCGGCCCGGACGGCCCGCCGGCGCCAGCCTGCTCACGTCCCACCCCGTCAGCCCGGCCAGCAGCGCCAGCCTCACCTCCAGATCCAGATCCTCTGCCGAGAGCAGATCCAGCCACTGCCACGGGTTCACCCCCGCCTGCCGCGTCAGCCCCGCGAGGAGCCGCCCGCGCCGCCGCTGCAACAGCGCCAGCACCGAGCGGCTGAACGCCCGGTTCGCCGTCTCAGGGCGGGACGGATCGAGGCGCGCCCACAGCGCGATCCCCGGCCCGCCCGGCTCCCCCGGACGGCCGTGGAAGAAACTCCCTCCGGCTGACTGCTCCCTCCACTCCATCCCGCCTCCCTTGTGGACTCCTAGGGAAAAACCGTCAGGTGGATCGGCGCGTGATCTGAGAGCTTCGCCTCGCGCCCGATCCACGACTCCCCGAGCGCGAGGCCCGCCGTCGCCCACTGGTGGTCGATGCGCCAGCCCACGTCGCGCTCATAGGCAGAACCCCAGATCGTCCACCAGGAGTACGCCACCTTCGTCGGGTTGAGCACGCGGAACGTGTCCAGCCACCCGGCGGCATAGAGATCGGTGAGCCACTGGCGCTCCTCCGGCAGAAACCCGGTTTTGTTCTCGTTGCCCTTGGCGTTCTTGATGTCCATGGCCGTATGGACGATGTTGATGTCCCCGCAGACCACCGCATGCCGCCCCGCCGCCGCCGCCGCCGCGCGCCGCTCTGCGAGGAAGCCCGTCATGTGGGCCAGGAACTCCATCTTGTACCGCTGGCGCTCCTCGCCGGATGTGCCGGAGGGGAAGTAACAACTGTACACATCCAGCCCGCCGGAGCCTCCGCTCACACCCTCCGCGCTCAGCGTGATGGAGATTACACGGCCCTCCCTGTCCGCCCAGTCCAGCCCGCATCCCCGGCGGACTTCAAGCACCCGGGGCGTGATCGACGGCTTTGTGACGATGGCGACACCGGAATAGCCAGGCTTCTCTGCCGGAAACCAGTTGACCGTCCAATCGCCCCACTTCGAGGGCGGGATGTCATCCGGCATCGACCGGACCTCCTGAAGACAGAGGATGTCGGGCTGTTCATTTTCCAACCAGTCAAAGAATCCCTTCTTCGTTGCAGATCGGAGACCATTGAGGTTCAACGATGTGATCTTCATTTCTCTTCCCTCGTCCGTTGTGCCTCGACACCTGTCCAACGATCTATCCTGCAGACTATCCTGCAGATCCTGATCCATCATTCCCCGCCAAGTTCATTCCCCTACTCCGAGCACTGTCATCATTCCATCATTCTCATGATCCAGGAGGTGACAATGCAGCATCCAGTCCCCCGGATTGCCGGGCGTCAGCAGGAGCCGCGCCACGCTGCGGATCGGCAGATCCACGGTGTCCTCCACCCGGCGGCCCGGCGGGGCCACCCCGTCCACCGACAGCACCTCGAAGGCGTTGCCGTGCAGGTGGAACGGGTGGGCGCTCGACGAGAGGTTGCGGATCTCGATGATCTGCGGCGCGCCCAGCGGCACCCGCGCCACCGTCACATCCGGGTATACCTCCCCGTTGATCCGCCAGTCCTGCCCCGATCCGCTGAACACATAGACCAGATCCGTCCACCCCGGATCCGCGCTCACCGCCTCCGGCGCCTGCCCCAGCCTGCTCCCGCTCTCTGTAACCTCTGTAGCGCCGGTGTCCGTCCCGATCCCGCGCACCGTCAGCAGCCGCTCCGGCTCCCCCCGCGCCGCCCCGCCCGCCGCCACCCACGGCGCCGCCACCAGATCCACCTCCCCCGCACCGACCGCCCACTCCAATTCCGCCCGCTCCCCCGGCGCCAGCAGCACCCCGGTCACCTCCTGCGCCGCCCGGAGCCCCTGCCCGCCCCCGACCTGCTGGAGCGGCCCGCCGTCCGCCCGCTCCAGCCGCAGGTAGCCCGACACCGCCGCGTTCAGCACCCGCAGCCGCAGCCGATCCCCCGCCGCAGCCTCCAGCACCGGCTCCTCCTGCCCGTTCACCGTCCACCGCTGCGCCTCCGGCTCCGGCAGCCCGTGCGCCTCCGCCACCGCCTCCTCCCCCGCGATGTCGGCGATCAGCACGACCTCCCGATCCACCGCCCCCGTCTCCGGCGCCTCCGGCCCCGCCTCCACGATCAGCGCCCCGTACAGGCCCCGATCCACCTGCCCCAGCACGTCCACGTGCGGGTGGTACCAGAACGTCCCCGCCCGGTTGAGCGGCACCTCATAGGCGAAGCGCCCGCCGGCCGCCACCGGCTCCCGCAGCCAGATCACCCCGTCCATCGCCTCCGGCGCCTCCACCCCGTGCCAGTGAAGCGTCGTCGGATCGTCCAGCCCGTTCTGCAATCCGACCGCCAGCACCTCGCCCACCCGCGCCCGGATCGTCGGCCCCGGCACCTGCCCGTTGTAGGCGTAGCCTCGCGGATCCCCGCCGCCATCGCCCGTCCGATACCCCGCCTCCAGCTCCGCGCCGCCGCCCGACAATTCTCCGCGCACCACCTCCGGCTCCACCAGCAGCGGACGCGCCGGGGCGCTGTCTGTCGCGCTGCCGCCCGCGCTGTCTGTCCCGCTGTCTGTCCCGCTGCCGGTACCACCTGCGCGCGCCCCGCTGTCCGGCGACTGGCACCCGACCGCAAAAATGCTGATACCAAAAGCACATATCATAATATATAGATTTTTTCGATATGTCACCGCGACACCTCCGCCATCACCTGATCCACCCGCTCCGCCCCGCGCTCCTGCGCCAGCCCCACCGGCATGTTCCGGTGGATCAGCCGCGCCCGCACCGCCGGGTCGGCGCAGGTGGCGGCGAACCGGTGGGTGGAGATCCACTCCGCCCCCGGCATCAGCCGGTTGTCGCTGATCACGTCCACCGCGAGGTGGTGCGGCACCCCGCGCGCCCCCTCTGCCCCGCCGAGCAGGCGCGCGAACATCCAGCCCGGCGCCCCGGCCAGCATCCCGCGCTCCCCGCCCGCGCTGTCCGTGCCGTCCGCCGCCGGGAGGCGGTACACGATGTAGCCCTCCTCCCCCGCCGGGAGCGCCCCGCTCAGTTGTACCGTCCCGTCCGCCTCCACGGCGAGGATCTCCACCTCTCCCGCCCATGTCCCGGCGCGGACGCCCTTCTGCTCCGCCGTAAAGGTCACGCCGCCGAACGGCTCCGCCCCGAACGGGCCGAACCCGGCATAGTCCAGCCAGTCCCCCTGCCGCACCACCCGCAGCCGCTCCCCCGGCGCCGCCCCCGGCCAGCGCGCCCAGTCCTCCGCCGCCGTCCGCTGCTCCAGCGCCCCCGCCTCCGCCGCCAGCACGTCGCCCCCGGTCGGCGCCAGCGCCTCCCCGCCGCAGGCGGCGTCCACGACGAGCAGCAGCGCCCGCATCGGCTCACCGGTCGGGATCGCGTGGCCCGCGCCGACGTTCTGCACCCGGACCTCTGCCACAAGCTCCCCCGCAGCGACCGACTTCTCCACGAACACCGCCGCCGCCAGCGTCAGCAATTGCCCCGGCCCGCCCCCCTGCCTGGGCCCGATGAAGCCGTGCTGCCGCACGCTCCCCGGCGGCCTCGGCCACCCCGCCGCCGTACCCCAGCCCACCGGATCTCCGGGAATCGTCGCGCCGTTCCACACCGAGGCGTCAGGCGGCATGTGGCAGGATTGGCAGGGGATGCCGTTCGACTCCTCCCAGGTGCTGTGGATCGGGATCGTCCCGCCCGGCCAGCGCGCCGGATCGGGCGTCACCCCGGCCACCAGGGAGGGCTGATCGAGCTGGTGGCAGCCCCCGCAGATCTCCGCATCGTGGAACTCCGGGCGGTAGACGGCCCCCATCCTGGGGTTCAGCACGTCCGGCCACGGCCCGAACGTCAGCGGCAAAAACGCCCCGAGCGCCGCCGACGGCGACGCCTCCGAGGGCCGCATCAGCCGCAGCTTCCCGCCCACCCCCGGCGCCGCCTGCGCCATGTCCACCGACTCGACCCGGTGGCAGACATCGCAGTGAACCCCGTAGGTGTAGGCCAGCCCGCTCCCCGCCTGCGCCTCCTCCAGCCCGCGCCCGCCGATCTGCCCGTCGATCCCCGGCGCGTGGCAGTCCGCGCAGCCCCCGCCCGCCGGCACTGCGCCCGCCCCCGCCAGCGGCGCCCCCGCCAGCGTCTCCCCCCGGTAAAGCGCCCACAGCAGCGGGTTGGCGGCGGCGCTCCGGTGCGGGGAGGCGCTCCACTGGGCGAACAGGTCGGGGTGGCAGTGCGAGCAGTGGAGGGTGCTGGTCTGCGTCCAGTCGTCGAGGCCGGGGTG
>JBEIQZ010000512.1:0-4517 GCA_040376255.1 Alphaproteobacteria bacterium | reverse complement strand
GGCGGGAGAGGCGGCGGTGGCTCTGCTTCGGGCGGAGCGGGCGGCGGATCGGGCGGCGAAGCGCGCGGCGGCGGCGCTGCTGCGGGCGGAGCGGGCGGCGGGCGTGGCGGAGCGCAGGCGGGGGGACATCGTTTTTCTGGGCCGGGGGGTGTCAGGGACGCTCTCTGAGCGGACATCGGACGCGGAGCGGCTCGCGGCGGCGGGCCTGCCGGTGGTGCAGACCCCGGCGGAGGTCGCGGCGCTGCTCGGCCTGACGATCCCGGCGCTGCGGTGGCTGGCGTTCCACCAGGAGGCGGCGCAGCGCGTCCACTACGTCCGGTTCGCCGTCCCGAAGCGCGCGGGCGGGCTGCGGCAGCTCTCGGCGCCGCTCCCCCGGCTGAAGGCGGCGCAGCGGTCGGTGCTGGACGCCGTCCTGTCGAAGATCCCGCCCCACCCGGCGGCGCAGGGTTTTGTTAAAGGCCGCTCAATCTTGACCAACGCGCAGATACACGCCGGACAGGCGGTGGTGGTCTGCCTCGACATCCGGGACTTCTTCCCGTCGATCCGCTGGCGGCGGGTGCGGCGGGTGTTCGCGGATCTGGGCTACTCCGGCGCGGTGTCGACGGTGCTGGCGCTGCTCTGCACCGAGGCGCCCCGGCAGCGGGTGGAGTGGGCGGGCGGGCTGTCCGCGCCGGTCGGTGAACCCGCGCCTGCGCTCGCGCCCGTGCCTCTGTACATCGCCACCGGCCCGCGCGCGCTCCCGCAGGGCGCGCCGACCAGCCCGGCGCTGTCGAACCTCGTGATGGCCGGGATCGACGCGCGCGTTGCCGCCTGGGCTGAGCATGAGGGCTGGCGCTACAGCCGCTACGCCGATGATTTAATCTTCTCCGGCGGCCCGGAGCAGGCGGCGAAGGCGCACCGGATCACCCTCCTGTTGCGCGAGGCGCTGCGGGCGGAGGGCCTCGCGCTCCACCCCGCCAAGACCCGCCGGATGCGGCGCGGGCGGCGGCAGACGGTGACCGGGCTCGTCGTCAACGACCGCCCCGGCCTCCCGCGCGAAGAGGTGCGGCGGCTGCGCGCGATCCTGCACGGGGCGCAGACGACCGGGCTCGCGGCGCAGAACCGCGAGGGACGCCCGCGCTTCAACGCATGGCTGCGCGGGAAGCTGGCGCTGCTGGAGATGGTCGACCCGGCGCGCGGCGCGCGGATGCGGGGGGAGCTGGATCGGCTGGAGGGGCGCGCCAGTGGTTCGCCGCGCCTTGATGTTAAGACGGATAGCGACGATATCAAGGAGATGTGAGGAGTCCTGACATGACGCCAATTCGCTCTTGCCATCCGGACAGAGAGGTGTATGCTGAACTCCTTCTCTGGAGAGCGCGATGCGGTACCTGATCCTTGGGCTTCCCCTGTTCCTCATTGCCTGCGGCGGCAGCCCCGACGGCAAGAACAACAACGGCAACGGTCCCGGCGGGACTGATGAGACGGACGGCGCCTCTGACGCGGACGGCGACGGCCTGACCCTCGACGAGGAGGTCGAGCTCGGCACCGACCCCGACGAAGCCGACACCGACGGCGACGGCTATGACGACCTGGACGAGATCGAGGCGGGCAGCAACCCCACCTTCGAGTACTCCCATGTTTTTGAAGACGGCGACTACCTGCTCGGCGCCTGCCCTGAGCTGCCCGACATCGAGAACGCGGGCTACACCGGTACCGGTCAGTACGGCTCCTCTACCTGGGACGCCTACCAGAACGGCGACACCCTCGAAAACTGGGAGGGCGTCGACGAGTACGATCAGCGCGTCTCCTTCTACAACTTCTGCGGCAACTACACGCTGATCACCGTCAGCGCCGTCTGGTGCGGCCCCTGCCAGCAGATGGCCTCCACCGCCCGCGCCGAGCAGGAGGAGGTCCGCGCGACCTACCCCAACTTCCAGACCTTCGACCTGCTGTGGCAGAACAACGCCGGGAACGACGTCCCCGATCAGCTCGCCCTTGAGCGCTGGAAGGGCGGCTTCGGCCTCGACGGCATCCCCGTGGTCGCCCCCGATGATGTCATGGATCCGGCCATGAACACCTTCGACATCGACGGCGGCATCCCCACCACCATCCTGGTCTCGCCCACCATGCAGATCATCAAGATGGACGAGTACACCGCCTCCGCCAGAAGCATCATCAGCGCGATCTCCCGCTTCGAGTAATTTCCGGAGGATCTGCCGCCCTGGAGCGGTGTGACATCGGCGCTGATATCATCCGCGCTGGTATCACACCGCTCTCTGTTTCTGGCCGTGTGCTCCTGCACCGTGAACACGTTGCGCTGTATACTCAGCGGGATGAGTCCCACCGATCTGCTCCGCCGCTCCCTGCTCTCCCTCGCGCTGCTGGCCGCCTGCAACCCGACCGGCGGCGATCCCAAGGAGTCCGACCCGGCGACGGAGCCGGGGGGGGACGAGGACGGCGACGGGTTCACCACCTCTCAGGGCGACTGCGACGACGCCGACGCATCGGTGTCTCCGGACGCGCCGGAGTCCTGCGATGGCCTCGACAACGACTGTGACGGCACCGTCGACGAGGACGTGACGATCACCGGCTACGCGGACGCAGACGGCGACAGCTACGGCGACGCGGGAAGCGGGGCGGAGGTCTGCGCCCTGCCGGTTGGAACCGTGGCGGATGCGGGCGACTGCGACGACGCCCGCGCCGATGTCTCCCCGGCGGCGGCGGAGGTCTGCGACGGTATAGACAACGACTGCGACGGCGCGACAGATGAGGATCTGCTGATCCGGGGCTGGCGCGACGGGGACGGGGACGGCTTCGGGGACGCGGACGCGGCGGTGGAGGCGTGCGTGCTGCCGGACGGCTACCTCGACGACGCCTCGGACTGCGACGACGGCGACGCGGACGTGAACCCTGACGCGCTGGAGGTCTGTGACGGGGCGGACAACGACTGCGACGGCACCACGGACGGGGGGCTGACCTCGGCGTGGTACGCGGACTTCGACGGGGACGGCTACGGATCGGCGCTGCTGATCCAGCAGGCCTGCACCGCGCCCGCCGGGTACGTCGCGGACGCGACCGACTGCGACGACGGCGACGCCCGCGTCTCGCCGGATGGGCTGGAGATCTGCAACGGCTACGACGACGACTGTGACGGCATCGCCGATGAGGCCGACGCGCTCGACGCCGCGACGTTCTATCTGGATACAGACGGTGACGGCTATGGCGATCCGGCGGCGGCGGTGCGGGGCTGTGCCGCGCCTGCGGGCTCGGTCGCGGATGACGGGGACTGCGACGACAGCCGGCCGGACGTGTACCCGGGCGCCCCCGAATTCTGCGACGGGGCGGACAACGACTGCGACGGGCAGACCGATGAGGGCGCGGTGGACGCGATCACCTTCTACGCGGACGGCGACGGCGACGGCTGGGGAGATGTCCGCGTGCCGGTCGCCGCCTGCACACAACCCGGTGGCTATGTCGCGGACGCGACCGACTGCAACGACGGGGCGGCTCAGGCCAACCCCGGTACAGCTGAGATCTGCGATCTGCTCGACAACGACTGTGACGGCGCCATCGACGAGGCCGGCGCCGACGCGCTCACCTGGTACGCCGACGCCGACGCCGACGGCCAGGGAGATCCGGCGGCTCCGCTCGCCGCCTGCGCCCAGCCCGCCGGGTACGCCGCCAACGCCCTCGACTGCGACGACACCGACGCCTCGGTGGCGGTCGGGGCCGCCGAGGTGTGCAACGGCCGGGACGACGACTGCGACGGCGCGGTCGACGAGTCGCCTGCGCTCGGGAGCCTGACGTTCTACGCCGACAGCGACGCGGACGGCCGGGGCGACCAGAGCGCCCCGCAGAGCGCCTGCGCCGCGCCCGCCGGGTACGTCGCGGACTTCACCGACTGCGACGACAGCCGCGCTGACGTGTACCCCGGCGCGACTGAGTATTGCGACGGCGCGGACAACGACTGCGACGGGCAGGCCGATGAGGGCGCGGTGGACGCCGCCGTGTGGTGGATCGACGCCGACAGCGACGGCTATGGCGGCGCCGTCCCGCTCTCCGCCTGCGCGCAGCCGGGCGGCTATGTGGCGGACGCGACCGACTGCGACGACAGCCGCGCCGACGCCTTCCCCGGCGCGCCTGAGTACTGCGACGGGATCGACAACGACTGCGACGGCGCCGCCGACGAGGACAGCGCCCTCGACGCGCTCCCCTGGTACGCCGACGCGGACGGCGACGGCTTCGGCGACCCCGCCGTCGCCGCTTTTGCCTGCAGCCAGCCCGCCGGATTCACCGCCGACATGACCGACTGCGACGACGGCGACGCGGGCGTGAACCCCGGCGAGGCCGAGGTCTGGTACGACGGCGTGGACGCCGACTGCGCCGGGGACGACGACTACGATCAGGACGCCGACGGCGACCGCTCAGACGCATACGGCGGCACCGACTGCGACGACACCGACCCCGACCGCTACGGCGGCTATGAGTGCCGCCCCGCCGCGACCTGCACGCGCCCCGCGCTCTCCGTGATGGAGGCG
>JBEIQZ010000532.1:0-4386 GCA_040376255.1 Alphaproteobacteria bacterium | reverse complement strand
CCGCTGCCCCGTCAAGGATGGCTACCCCCGGCGGGGGCGTCCCAGATCCCTTCCGGATTGATCCAGTTCCCTCTGGATCCAGATCACCTTCGCGCCAGGCACTCCCCGGGCTTCGCGCCACGCCCCGGGGGGGACTTCGCGCCTGTGGAGGGGCTTCGTGCCAGCCACAGGGCCAGCCCTACCGACATTCCGGCCCGTCCCCTGCGCCCCACTCGCCCGCACCCTCCCGACCGGCAGATCACTCCCGGGATCGGGTTCCGTTCCCCTGCTCCGGGCGCAGATCCATGCCGATCCGATGCCTCGCCGTTGGATGCAGGCACCCCGGCTCTGTCCCGTGCGGGCGGTCTGTGCTGTGGAACCGGGCCGGTGCCGTGCCTATGCGCTTTACGCGCTGCGATAGCCGGTCGGTCGCCGCGTGTCGGCCACCTGATCGTCGGTCGGTGTCCAGATGCAGCCGCACCCCAGCTCACCCCCGTACCGCAGATCCCCGCTCAACAGATGGATCTCCTTGTGCGTCAGGCACCACCGCGCCAGCACAACCACCGGCGCAGGCGGAGGGGTCGCCGGTGCCTTCTGTACGCGCACCACCGGCCGGATCAGAGAGCGGCGCGGGCGGTTTTTACCCTGCGGCTGCCAGCGTCCATCGGAGCCGCGCGGGCAGGCGCGGCGCTGACGGTCGCAGCCGGGGCGGGGAAGCGCACCGGGTAGGTGCAACACGGGGTCGGGCGCGGGCAGGGCGACGGTGTGGCGGGTGCCGCAGGCGCCGGGGATCGAGGTCTGGAGGAGGCCGTGGTGGCGCAGGCGGCGCAACGCGACGGAGACAGCGGCGGTGCGGGCGCCGAGCTCGCGGGCGAGGCGGGAGAGGGAGGTCTGCTCGCCGGAGGGCCTGTAGGCCTGGAGCAGCAGCCAGAGGTGACCGGCGAGGGCGTTCTCACGCCAGAGCGCGTCCCAGGCATCGCTGTTCATCGCGGCGGCTTCGACCCGCACCTGACGGAAGCGGCGGCGGCCCTTTCCGGCGCGGCCCCAGAGATCGCCTGTCAGGAGGAGGTCTTCTACGGGCGGGGCGTCCTGACCGGTGGCAGGGCGTGCGAGCCAGCTCTCGGCGCGAGCGTGGAGGGGCGCGAGGTCGTCAGGGAGGCGGAGGGTGTAGCGGTTTCCCTGTCCGCGTGCGCGTTGGCGCTGGACGACGATCCATTGACCGAGTTCGAGGAGCTTGATGGCCAGGGAGATGGAGGGGACGGAGGTCTCGCAGAGGGCGGCGAGGCGGCGCTCGCCGGGGAAGCAGAGGGAGCCGACGCCGCGCCCGTGGGCCCACAGGCACAGCAGGACGCGCAGGGCGAGCGGGGATCTGCGGCGGAGGGCATGGAAGTCGGGAGAACGAAGCAACCACACCGGCATGACCATCACCTGAACCAGCGACCCCGGCAGCACCCCGCGCTGCTTCTCCGTCGGCGGCTCATCCGGCGGGCAGCTCCCGGTGTCGTCCGGCGTCATTGTCAGGGACGAGATCGCCGAAACAGCAGCCTGCTTCAAACCCAAACAATCTGCAGGCGCCGCCTGGGTCAGGCCCACCGCCTCACATCGTTGCTGAAGGAACTGACCGGGCACCTTATCCATCACCGGAAGGCTCTACTCTATATCGTGATACTATTCAAGGTATTCGGAGGCAATTCTGATAGATATCACCCATGACCAAAGAAGAACTCGGTGCCGAACTTGCCAGAATGAGGTTGGAAAGCGGAAAAACTCAAACCCAGATTGCGGCAGAGATCGGCACGAAGCAGGTCACCGTGTCAGCGTGGGAATCAGGTCGCAATGAGCCGAACCTGGAGTGGATCAAGCGATACGCGCAGGCCTGCGGCCGAACCCCTGTCCTCGAATTCCGCCCGTCAGAAGGCAATCGCTACCCGGCAGGAGATAATCGCTATCATCAGATCCATCTGAGTGAAGAAGATCATGCACGGTTGGATGCCGTCGCAACCGCTCTCACTATTGTGGAAGGGTTGGCACGGGATCTGCTGCTAAGTCAACTCGACGGCATCGCCGAGGCGACCAGACGATCTACAGGTACCCACAGACTCCATCAACGCTGAGCGGGGCCGGGCGGTCTGATCCAGAACGATTGTATGGCTCCTTACATGAGTACATATCGTCGTGCTTCGAATCGTATTGATGCTGTCGTGAAACTATGTTACGTATTGCGCATCGGAGCCCGCACGATGCACCCGGACCGACCTCTCCCTGTCAGCCCCCACCCTGTCGCCGGGTTCGGTATCACCTCAGCCCCGGCTCCGCTGGCCAGCGTGGGTACCCGATGAGCGGCACCTTCACCGCAGAGCTGGCGCAGATCGCGTCCATTCCCCGGCGTTCAGGCCCGCTGCCGACGCACCCGGACGGGACGTTCACCTTCACCGCTGTGGGCGGCCTCTCGCGGGCGACAGCGGTCATGGCGCCAGGCGCATGCCCGAATTGTCACGGACACGGCGTGGCCCCGGAGCCGCACCCCACCGGAGCGAAGCCCCGGTACGGGCCGTGTCGGTGCAAGCGCCCGCTCGATCAGGCCTCCAGATACAACGCCGCGCAGATCCCGGCACGCTACGGCGCGTGCAGCCTGGAGGCATGGAAGCAGGATCAGCCGCTCCAGCGCGCCCCGGTGGCCCGGGCGCTGCGGTGGGTGGAGGCGGCAGAGGACAAGCGGCAGCACCCGATGCTGACGGAGCTGGGCGGGCTGGTGCTGTACGGGGAGCCGGGGAGGGGGAAGACGCACCTCGCGGTGGGGCTGGTGCGGAGGCTGATGTTGGAGGGGCGCAGGCGGAGCCCGCCGCTGTCGGTGCGGTACGTGGAGCCGAATCAGCTGCTGCAGACGATGAAGGCCCGGATCGGGGGCGCGGGGGGAGCGGCAGTGGATCTCGGGGCGCTGGTGGCGGTGGATGTGCTGCTGCTGGATGACGTGGTGGCGCCGAGGACGGAGTTCGAGCGCAGCGTGCTCGACGAGCTGATCACCCGGCGCTGGCAGTACGGCGGCCCGACGCTGCTGACCACCAACCTGACCGAGAGCGAGGTGGCGGCCTCCCTGGGGGCGCGGGTAGCCTCGCGGCTGTCGGCGCTGGAGTGGCTGCCGATGCAGGGATCGGATCGGCGCCACCGTCGGGCGGCGTGAAGCGGGACAGGGAGTCCGGCGCGCCGGGCTGGCGGCTGGGCGGGTTGAAGACGTTGACGGTGCCGCTGCAGCGGACAAGCCTGCTCGCACGCATCCTGTGGATGTACGGCCACCTGCGCCGCATATCAGCCCCCCGGCTGCTCAACCTTCAACCTCCGCAACCTCCCTGCCTCCACCAGCCCGTCGAACTGGCGCCGTACCCGATCGGCCAGCAGACGGTCGTCGACCACTGCGCCCGCCTCCATGTTCCGCTCCTGGGCCGCCTCGGTGAAGTTGGCGGAGGTGAGCAGCGTCCAGCGGTCGTCGACGACGACGCACTTGGCATGCAGCACGGCGTGCTTCCGATCCTCCAGTTCGACCGACCTCGGATCGTAGAACACCTCGGGCAGCCGTCGGCCGGGCCAGATGTCCTCCCGCATCCGCGTGGCGAATTCCCGTACCAGCGAGGTGGCGGGCGTCTTGTCGAGGTACTTGCGGTGGATGTTGGCGAACACCCGGACGGTGAGCGCCGGCTCGGCGTCCATGCGCGCGGCGAGCTCCCCGAACAGGGCGTCGGCCTTCTTCCGCGCGTCGAGCGCGAAGGTCGATATCAGCACCGACACCTTCGCCCGCCGGAACAGCTCCTGCACCACCACGGACGTGTCCCGGGCGTCGATGGTGTCGAGCTCCGGCGGCGACCAGACGAGCTCCACGCGATCCGCCATCCGCTGCCCGGCGTCGCGCTCCTCGATCAGCAGGCGGACGGCCTGCGCGATGTGTCGCGGGTGCATCCCGTCGCGCTCCATCGCGGTGAGCGCCGCCCCGACGGCTTCCAGGTGGTCGCCGGGGACATGCGGCGCGAGGGAGGCGCGCGTGATCGGGGCGCCGATGCTCCCCCGCGCCAGCGCGTCCGCGAGGCCGATCAGCGCGGCCCGCCCGAGCGCGCGCAGCGGGTGGCTCATATCGGAGAGAGTGGAATCGCAGCTTGATGGCAGGAAGCTGCTGACGCAGCCTTCCTGCCACCAAAGCCCCGATTCCACTCCCTCCGACATACTGTCTCTGAGTGAATCATCACGCATTTCAGGCGCGCTGATATCACTCTGAACCTGGGAATAACGCCGCCCCCCGCGTCGCGAGGGTGGGGACGACGAGCGCCCGGTCGAGCAGGTCGTTGCGGCGTTCGCAGCTCGTCTCGGCGATCAGGAGGCAGCCGTGGCAGGCCGCACCGTGGAGGAAGCGCTCCTCGT
>JBEIQZ010000391.1:0-5976 GCA_040376255.1 Alphaproteobacteria bacterium | reverse complement strand
GCCGCTGCACGACTTCCTCACCCGGGTGCGCGACAGCTTCCGTCAGGCGCTCCTCGGCGCGCGCCGCTGCCAGCATGCCGGGCTGCGGCTCCAGATACACACCGTCCTCACCCGCTCGCTCCTCCCGTCGCTGCCCGACCTCGTGCGGATCAGCCGCGCGCTGCGCCCGCACCTCCACCGCTTCTATGCGGCCCGGATGCGCGGATCGGCGCAGGATCGCTGGGAGATGCTGATCCCGCGCTTCGGGCTGCTGCAGGAGCCGCTGCTGGAGGCGATCAGGGCGCTCATGGCGGACGGGATCGCGGCGGAGACGGCGGGGGTGCCGCTCTGCATGCTGGAGGGGCTGCGGGCGGCGGCGGCGGATCGGGCGGACGCCCCGGACGGGCTCCAGCATGCGGCGCGCCTGCTCCCGCTCGGCGCAGAGCCGCAGGCAGCGACCGCGCACGGCCCGCCCTGCCAGTCCTGTGCGCTCCGCGCCGCCTGCCCCGGCCCGGAGGCCGCGTACACCGATGAGTACGGCTGGGACGAGCTTCTGTCCGTGGCGTCTGTGCCTGCCGCTGCGCCCCCGGCGCTCCCGCCCCCGGCGCTCCCGCCCGCGCCGCCCCCCCGCGCAGGCCGCCCCCCCGCCACCGCCCCCCGCTACGCCCGCGCCTGGAGCGGCGGCGACCCGGTGCCGGGACAGGCCCCCGCGCCGCCTGAGATCCTGCACATGGACGTCAGCGCCCTGGAGAGCAGCCGCCGCCTGCGCCGCCGCCTGATCCGCGCCGCCGGAGAGGGCGCCGGGACGCTGATCCTCACCGGCCCGGACCCGTGGGGCCACCCCGACCTGCCGGAGATCGTGCGGGAGGCCGCCCGCCTCCCCTTCCGGCGCGTCGAGGTCCACGGCCCGATCCAGCCGCTCGCCGCGCTTACCCCCGCGACCGCCCAGCGGCTCAGCGGCCTCAGCGCCGTCCGGTGCGCCGCCCCCGCCGATCCCGCCGACGAGGCCGACCCGGCGGTCCAGGCGCTCAGGCAGCTCCGCGCGCTGCTCCCCGGCTGCGGGATCAGCCTGTCCGCCCCCCCGGAGGCGCCCTGATGCTGCTGCTGCTCCTCCCCGGCTGCGCCCTCCGGTACACCGGGCCGGTGCTGGACATGCCGATGCTCTCCGCGCCCGGCGATATGGCGCTGTCCGCGCACACCGGCGCCGCCGGGTTCCAGGGGGACGCCGCGCTCGCGCCAGCCCCCGGCCTCTCGCTGCACGGGGAGGGGCAGTACAGCCTCATTCCCTCCTCCGGCGATGACAGCTACTTCAGGCAGGGCAGCTTCGGGGTGGGGACGTGGTACGCGCCGCAGGGCGGGGGCGCCGGACCCCGGCTGGACGCCAGGATCAACCTGGGGCTGGCGCAGTACCGGCGCGTCTTCACCGGCGCTGCCGGCGACCCGGTGACCGTGCAGGACGACTTCCTCCACACCTCGATCCAGGCGGACGCAGGCTGGGCATGGGCGCGGCTGGAGATCGGGATCGGCAGCCGCCTTAGCTGGAACATGGCCTCCGCGCGGGATCTCACCGGCAACCAGCCGGGCGACCTGCTCGCCATCGACGGCGGGGCGCTGCTGCGGTTCGGCGCGAAGGCCGCCCGGTTCAACCTCTACGGCGGGTTCAGCCTCGTCGGTGGCGCGGTGCAGCCACAGGTCGATCTCGGGATGAGCGTGCGGTTCCCGCTCCGGGCTAGCGAGGAAGCTCCGCCGCCCGCTGCGCCTTCTTCTCCTGGAGCCGATCCGCGTACGGCAGCTCCCAGTTCCAGGTAAAGCCCACCCAGGGGAACGGGATGATCGGCGAGTCCTGGATCTTGAAGATGCCCAGCCCCAGATCCACGGCGAAGGCCGGTCCGAACAACCGCACCCCGCCGGTCGGGAGGAAGATGCTGTCGAGGAAGCTGGCGACGCCCGGCGGCGGCACCACCAGCCAGTTCTCGGTGACAAGGGCGGTCTTCGCGCCGAGCCGGTAATTGCCCGCCAGCACGAACACCGGGATGTAGTCGCCTGACGCAAAGTCGAAGTTTGTCGCCACGCCGCCGCCGACGGTGAGGTTGCGATCCTCGTCGCCGATGGTCGCGTTGCCGAACAGGAAGCCGATCTGCTCGCCGCCCGTGAAGAACACCTGCGTCCCGCCGCCGATCCGCAGCCAGGGGGTGAGCTTCCCGCCGAGCTTCCCGCCCAGCATCGCCACCTGGCTGTCCGCTATGAACAGCGTCGGGATGATGGTCCCCACCTGGATGTCAAAAAAGTCCGTCACGCCGAAGGCCGCCGCCGTCACCGCCAGCTCCTTCTGCGACAGGTAGCCCCGCCCCGCCCCGAGCGTGAACGCCGAGGGCGCGTAGAAGTAGCCGACCCGGTTCGGATCGGCCGGCCACTCGTCCGGGGCGTCGGGGTTCCCGGGCAGCGGCAGCGGCGACACCGCCCGGACCTCCCGCACCAGCGCCGCCGGGATCTTTACGATCTGCCCCTGGATCTCCACCTCGTAGCCGCCGTCCGGCGTCTGGCGGCAGATCCCGGTCAACACCTGCCCGTCGGCCAGAACGATCTCCTGCAGCGCGGGCGCCGGGGCGGGCACCGGGGCGGGCGCCGGGGCGGGCGCCGGGGCCGATGGCGGCGCCATGTCCTCTGCGCGGGCCGGGAGGGACATTGCGATCATAAGTGCGCTCAACCACTGCATGGCTTCTCCGTCTCTGCGGGTGCTGACTGCAACCTGTATGCCTGTATCCCCTCAGTATTCCCTCAGCCCGCGAGCTGCGCCTCTGACTGCTCCCACTCCGCATAGAGCGCCTGGATCTTCGCCTCCAGCGCGCTGCGCTCCGCCGAGAGCTGCTGGGCGCGCCGGTGGTCGATGCCGGGTGTGCAGAGCGACGCATCGACCTGTGCGAGCTGACCCTCAGCCTGCTCGATCTCCTCGCCGATCTTCGCGACGCGCTTCCTGAGCCGGTCGCGGTCGCGGGCCTGCTTCTTGCGGTCGGCGTAGCTGGTCGCGCCCTCGCCGCTATCGCCGCCGCCCTCGATCAGCCGCTGGAGCGCGAGCGGCTCGAAGTCGTCGGGGCGGACGCCCTCGTGGATGCGCCAGTTCTGGCCGTCGGTGTGCGCGACGTGCGTCGCCACCTTCTCAACGAGATACCGGTCGTGGGTGATGAACAGCATCGCCCCCTCCCAGGCCGCGAGCGCCTGCACCAGCACCTCCACCGTCACCACATCCAGGTGGTTCGTCGGCTCGTCCAGCAGCAGCACCTCGACCGGGCGGAGCGTCAGGCAGGCGAGCGCCACCCGCGCCTTCTCCCCGCCGGAGAGCGCCCCGATCTTGCGGAACGCTGGCTCGCCTGAGAGCCCCAGCGCGCCGAGCGCCGCCCGCGCCGCCTGCGGCTGCGCCAGCGGCCAGCTCTCCAGCACGACGTCCACCGCCGCCGACTCCGCCGGCAGCTCCTTGGTCAGATCCTGGTGGTACACCCCGATCCTCACGCCCTTCCCCTGGATGCGCCGCCCCGCCTGCAGCGGCAGATCCCCCGCCAGCGCCCGCAGCAGCGTCGACTTGCCCGCCCCGTTCGGCCCGAGGATCGCCAGCCGCATCCCGCGCGCCAGGATCAGATCCAGCCCCGTCAGCAGCGCGGGGCCGCCCGGCCAGCCGATCTGCGCCTTCCGCAATTCCAGCGGCTCAGGCATCGCCAGATCGGACACCGGCAGCCGCAGGTGGGGGATGAATTCTTCTTCGACCTCCTCGACCCGATCCATCCGCTCCAGCGACTTTATCCGCGACTGGGCCTGGCTCGCCTTGGTTGCGGAGTAGCGGAACCGCTCGATGAACCGCTGGATGCGGGCGATCTCCTCCTGCTGCCCCTCCCACGCCGCCTTCTGCTGCGCCCGCCGCTCGGCCCGGTTGTGGACCCAGAACGAGAAGCCGCCGCCGTACACCTCCAGCCGCCCCTCCACCAGCTCCGCCGTGTGCGTCGTCGCCTCGTCCAGCAGGTGCCGGTCGTGGCTCACCAGCACGACCGCATGCGGGTAGCGCGCGAGGAACTTCGACAGCCACGCCCGCGCATGGAGATCCAGGTGGTTCGTCGGCTCGTCCAGCAGCAGCAGATCCGGCTCGGCCAGCAGCAGCTTCGCCAGCGCGATCCGCATCTGCCAGCCGCCGGAGAAGCTGGCGCAGGGGCGCTCCCAGTCCGTCCGCACGAACCCCAGCCCGTGCAGCACCTCGCCCACCCGCTCCTCCGCCGACGGCCCGCCCGCCAGCCGCCACGCCTCCAGCGCCCGCTCCAGCCGCGCCTCCGCCTTCGGGCGCCCCTCCCGCGCCGCCGCCTCCGCGATCTCCAGCTCCTCGCGCAGCCGGATCATCCGCACCATCCCCGAGGAGGTCTCCTCCCACAGCGTCCGCGCCGACCCCGACACCGCATGCTGCGGCAGGTAGCCCGGCTGCAGATCGGGGCGCACGACGATCCGGCCCGACTCCAGCGGGTGCTGCCCGATGATCGTCTTCAGCAGCGTGCTCTTGCCCGCGCCGTTCCGCCCGACCAGCCCCACCCGCTGACCGGGGTTGATCTTCCAGTCCGCCTTCTCCAGCAGCAGGAAGCCCCCCACCGCCACATCCACCTGAATGAGCTCTAACATCGGCGCGGGAGTATCACCGGTTAAGCAGATCCCGCCACCAGGGAGCCGTCATGTCGCGCAGGCGTGAACAGGATCGACGCAACGCAGACGCATTCGCCTCAGGAGAGCTCGCCGTCAATATCGCAGCCGAGGTGCTGCCGGACGTCGTTCCGCTGATCGCGGACGCCCTGCCCGCCCGCCCGGAGGCCGGGGAGGCGGCGGCGCATGCGGCGCGGGCCGCCACGGAGGCGGCGGACGGGGCGGGCCTGCTGGAGACGGTTGGCGGCTTCGCCGGAGACGCAGCGGGCGCGGTCGCGGAGGCCGCAGGCTCAGCGATGGAGCTGGCGGGGTCGGTCGCCGGGGTCGCGGGCGACGCGGCGGGGGCGGTCGTCGGGGTCGCCGGTGAGGCGGCGGGCGCGGTCGGTGAGGTCGCGGGTGCGGTGCTGGGCGCCATCGGGGAGGCGCTGTCGGGATTGTCCTGAGGGCGCCGCTCCTCAGAGCGGCCGCACCTCCTTCAGGTACATCTCGATCAGGGGCATGTGCGGCGTCAGCTCCTTGATCGACCAGTCGATGGTCTGGTTGAGCTCGGGGAGTGTAGGGATCAGGTTGAGCGGGGACAGCATCTTCTCGAAGCCGACGTAGTGGGTGGCGTAGGGGAGGTTGCGGAGGACGTTGGGGCGGACGAGCTGCTGGATGCCGTAGGCGAGCGGGGTGCGGAGGCGGGGCTGGAAGCAGTCGAGGGCGAGGACGAAGGGGTTGCGCCGCCCGAGGCGCCCGCTCATCGCCTCGGCGTAGGCGGGGCGGCAGGGGACGTTGTTGACGACGCCGCCCTCCATCAGCCGGGTGATGCCGTAGCGGGCGTACAGCTCGTCGAGGAGGCTCTTCATGTGGCGGTCGTCGCGGAGGACGTCGTAGTGGATCAGGCCGGGGATAGAGGAGGAGAACCCGGCGGCGTCGACGATGTCGGCATCGTAGGTGGCGGGATCTGAGCCGAACACGACCTCGCAGAGCGCGTCCTCAGCCTCGACGAATTCCTTGAGGATGGAGCCGAGCCGCATGAGGGTGGAGATGCGCTGGCGGGGGCGCTGGAAGTTCTTCGACACGGCGTCGTCGAGGTAGTGCTCGTAGAAGTCCAGGCCGTGCTGGAGGCCCTCCAGGCGGATGCCGGTGGTCATGATCAGCATGGGGATCTCCAGATCCTTGAAGCGGAGGGGCTGGCCCTCAGGGCTCAGGAACAGGCTCCCGATGGCGGCGCGCAGGTAGAGCCGGAGGGTGGCGGGCAGGCCGTAGCGGCTCTCCATCTGGAGCACGCGGAAGACGCGATCCCAGGCCAGCCGGTGCGACGCTTCGACGAGCGGGGCGCCG
>JBEIQZ010000172.1:0-10410 GCA_040376255.1 Alphaproteobacteria bacterium | reverse complement strand
GTGGTTTGTGGGGGGTGTTGTTGTGTTTTGTTGTGTTTGTTTTGTTGTGGTGTGGTGGGGGGGGGGTTGGTGTGTGGTGGGTGGGGGGTTGTTGGGGGTTTGTTGTCCGGGGGGGGGGGGGGGGGGGGGGGCGCGGGCACCGGCGGGGCGAGGAGCTGGAGGTGCTGCGGGACAGCATCGCCGCGCTCGGCCAGCCGGAGCCGCTCCCGGCGGGCGCAGCGCCAAGGCAGCCGGGCGGGCGCGGGGCGCGCATCCTGGTGCGCGGCGAGGCGGGCAGCGGGAAGTCACGGCTGTTCCGCGAGATCCGCGAGCTGGCGCTCCGCCGCAACATCCCGGTGTTCCTCGGCCGGGCCATCCCCTTCGGCGGGGATCGCCCCTTCGCGATGTTCCGCGATCTGATCTCGGACGTCCTCGGCATCCGGGGAGAGATGGACGGCCCGGCGATCCTGGAACGGCTGGGGCGGCTGGCCGAATTCGGCCTCGGCCCGGCGGAGATCGGCATGATCCGCTCGCTCTATGGGCTGCACGCGCCGCAGGGCGGGCAGGATCGGGGCGGGCGGGCTGAGGCGGATCGGGCGCCGTCGCGCGACACGATGTTCGCGGCGGCGGCGCTGCTGATCCGGGGGATCAGCGCGGACGGCCCGGCGATCGTGCTGCTGGAGGACGTCCACTGCCTGCAGGGGATGGAGCGGGCGCTGTTCATGCAGATGCTGCAGGCCGCCGAGTCTGAGCCGCTGCTGGTGCTGATGAGCAGCCGCGAGCCGATGTCCCCGGGCGCCGGACGGACGCGGGAATTGCGGCTGCCCGCGCTGCCGCCTGAGCAGGTGCTGGCGCTGGCCGCCGAGATCCTCGGCGCGGAGAAGACCGGCCCCGATCTGAGCCGCCTGCTCCAGCGCACCGCTGAGGGGAACCCCCTCTATGTCGCCGAGATCCTGAAGGCGCTCCACCGGCAGGGCCGGATCTGGTTCGAGGGCCGCACCGCCCGGCTCAAGGATCCGCAGATCGATCCCGGCCTGCCGGACAGCCTCAACGGGCTGATCGCCGAGCGCGTCGACGCGCTGGATCGGGACGACCGGTTGATCCTCCAGATCGCGGCGGTGATCGGCAGCCGCTTCTCCAGCGCGCTGCTGCTCGCGACGCTGAAGCAGGCGGGGCGGCTGCCCTGCCCCGATCCGGCGGAGCCCGATCCGGCGGATCCCGATCCGGCGGATCCCGATCCGGTGGAGCCGCAGCTCGACCGGCTGCTGAAGGCGGGGCTGCTCCAGCGCGACCCGGAGGACGAGCGGCGGTGCGGTTTCGCCTCGGTGCTGATCTGGGAGTGCGTCAACCACGGCATCCCCTCCGGGCTGCGCCGGGAATTGCACGGCTCCGTCGCGCGCGGGCTGGAGCAATTGCACCCGGACGGCCTCTCTGCCGTCATCGAGTCCTGGGCGATCCACTGCCACGCCGCCGGGCGCGTCCGGGACGGCGCCGCCGGGCTGTGCGAGGCCGCCGATCAGCTCCGCGACGGCCAGTTCCTCGACCGGGCGCTGGAGCGCTACCAGCGGGCGCTCGCCTGGGTCAGCGGCCTCGACCGCCGGGAGCGCGACCTGCGGCTGGAGGCGCGGATCAGCCTCGGAGCGGGCGAGATCGCCCACATGCTCGGCCACCCCGGCGCGGAGCGGTTTTTACAGGTGGCGCTCGACATCGCCGCCGAGGAGGGGCCGGAGGAGCTGGAGGGCCGGGTGATGGCCGCCATCGGCAAGATCTACCTCTCGCGCTCCCAGACAAAGCTCGCGCGCGGCTACCTGGAGTCGGCGCTCTCGATCAGCCGCCACTGCCGCGACACCCGCACGCAGGTCGCCGTGCTGTGGGAATTGGGGAGCGCCGACCTCATGGAGGGCCACACCGCCCGCGCCCGCGCCACCTACGAGCGCGGGCTGGAGGTCGCCGCCGCCGAGCCGAGGCTGCTGGCGTGGATGATCGCCGGGATGGCCTCCGAGGCGCTCCAGCGCGACGACAGCGGCGCCGCCTGGGATCTCCTCCAGCAGGTGCTCCAGCGCGACGACAGCGCCATCACCGGGGATCGGCTGCTGCTCGGGCGCATCTACAACATCCTCGGCCTCGTGCTGTTCCAGCAGCAGCGCTACGGCGAGGCGCTCGCCGAATTCCGCCGCTCGCTCGAATTGCGGCGCGGGATGGGCTTCCGCTGGGGCGAGGTGATCAACCTCCACAACATCGGCGACACCCTCCTCTCCATGCAGGACATCCCCGGCGCCTACGCCGCCTTTGAGCAGAGCCTGGAGGTCGCCCGCGCCTGCTCCTGGGAGCGCGGGATCGTCATGAACGCCCTCTACCTCGCCTACCTCCGCGCCCACCGGGGCGAGCCCGCCCTGCCCGATCTGGAGCGCCAGATCGCCCTCGCCCGCCGCCTCGGCGACCCGGAGACCGCGATCACCGGCCAGTGGCTCGCGGCGAAGCTGAAGGGATCAGCAGAATTGCAGCGGCAGGCCTATGAGGAGGCGAAGCAGGCGGGGTTCGTGTCGCTGGCGGCGCAGATCGGGCGGGGCTGATCGGCAGGGCTGCGGGGACAGCGATGGATGCGACTCAGCCGATCTCGAAGCCGTACTTGTAAAGATCGGAGACGGCGACATCTCCGTTGTAGCGGATCTTGAAGATGCCGAGATCTTTGAGCTCGTTGAAGATGGCGCGACCGTCGGTGCCGAAGCCATCCTCATTCTTTTCATTTGCCAATAATTTTTCCAATTCTTCTTTATTAAATGGAGCAAATTCTCCCCGGATCGCTCTCATTCTCTGAACGACCGGATACTCCCGTTGGACTTCATCGCACCGATACCGTGACGCCTCGCGCAAGCCGTGGAGAAGGCTCTTCGCCGTCAGGCTGTAATCGCTGTTGTTTTGAAGCGCATGCCGCGCCGCATGGGAGATCAGGTTCAACAGGGAGCGCGGAAGGACGATGTTGTTCGCGTCTTCGATGTGATTAACGAGCCAGATATAAGTGATAGATTTATTCGATCCTTTCCCAAAATATTCACCCATCAGCGACTTGATGATCTCGTTCTGGTTCTCATCTGTCAGTTTTTCAGGCGGCATGTAGCCGAGATGCTCATGTTTTGAAAAGATGATGGATGTATTTTGCTCTATAAATTCTCTCAAATATTCAATCGTAGACATATGCCTTAGGAGCAACTTATATAAATCCTCCCGATTCCATCTTAAATAGATCGTCCGATCCCGGATCTTCGTCGCATCTACTGCAGTGCGGAGTGATATTTTATACAAATCCTCCCGGAGAAAGATTTTTGATTTTATATTTTTAAGTCTAGGAGAAAGATAGCTCCAGACAGCGATCAGCGCAGAACAGAAGGCGTCCCGCATGGCAGGATATAAGGTGCCTATCTTGTCAAGATCATCATAGACAAGACAAATATATTTGTCTTCTTTAGCAAGAAACATATCTAACTGTTCTATTCGCACAAGATATTTAGAAACAACTGCTTCACGCTCATGCTGACGAAGAAATATAGAATCAATATAAGATTTTTCAGTTATCCTATCCGCATTCGTATAAATCCTTTCAATATTAAGCCTCAAGGAAATGTATACAATCCAAAAATCTCTAATCAAATCACTTCTTCCTTGCATGAAATGGTATGTCTTTTCTAAATCATTATAAGAAACATGTTCAATAGAAGAACGATATCCACTAACAAACTTAGTACTTGAATTATAAATTTTACCATAAGAATTCACCAAAAATCGAGACAATGCTGTTTTTCCACTCCCTTTTGATCCAATGACCATATAATATCTATTCAACAGAACATCATTATATTTTGGAAGAAAAATAAAAATATTACTGATATCTTCAACCACATCCTCGTCCGCATCCCCCGCGATCCGCGCCAGCGATTGAAGCATCTGTCGCTTCTCTTCAAGCTTCATCTGCGACCTCCCGCTTCAACAGCCTCAACACTTCATTAACAATCGAAATGATAGACGAATACCCAAACACCATATCATCAATATCTTGCACTGTCTGTGCTGAAGCGATCACATTATTCTCTTCCACTGGCAGTGCAGCATGCGGCGCCGCTCTGTCCTGCTCGCTAGGCTTGATCTCAAGGCCACGGTACAAACTGGACTTGCAGGCATCATACAGCTTCCCGCGCATCCGTTCTACCGAGAACCTGGCCTGTTCCCCGCTCAGCGGCGGCGCGACGAACGTCTGCACGACGCAGATCCGGTGCTCCTCCGGTTTCCGGCGGCGTGCGATGACCTGGAGCGCCAATTCAAGGCCCGCGTGGTTCTGCGGCGTGTCCCGCCCGACGAGGACATCCACATGCGCCAGATCGGTGAGGGACAGCCCGCCGAGATCGTGCAGCCCGGCGCGGCAGTCCAGCAGGATGACATCGGGGTGATGTTTTGCATCAATGCGCTTTAACAGCACATACAACCCCTGCTCCACCGAACTCTTCTCTGCGGCTGTCGCGCCTATGTAGTCGAGCCGCGCCAGCTTCTCCAGATAGAAATTATCGAGTCTCCCGGCCGCCACGATCCCGATCTGCTGCCCGTGGACATCCGCCCACTGCACCGGGTCGTCCGCAGGTGGCTTCCCCATCGCCGCATGCGCCAGCAGGAAGTCCAGCACAGACGGCTCAGGGCTCACATCGAAATAACTGCTCAGCCCCGGCGCCTCCAGATCCAGATCGATACAGACGACCTTCTTCCCCTGCCTGCTCAGCGCCACCGCGACCATCGCCAGCACGGTCGTCCGCCCGACCCCGCCCTTGAAAGAATAGAACGCCACCACGCCCGCGCCCTGCCCCAGCGGCACCCGCTTCTTCGGATCGCTCGCTGCTCCGAACCAGGACTGCTTCCCAAGTACGCGCTGCTCGCCGCGCCAGCGCGTCACATCGAGCGGTCGCTGATCCCGGCCCCAGACTGTCGGCCACTCGGGCGGCCACGCCTTCGCCTGATCGCAGAGACCGACTGCCAGCCGCCGCTCTGCCGCGTCGCCGGACATGGTGGACAGCACCGGCCCCACGAACCACCCGCCGATGCGTGCCTTCAGCGCCCGCTCCAGCTCCCCGGCGTCCACAACCTGCTCCGACCTGATCACCAGCCTGAGCCGCCCCCGGATATCGCGCACCAACACCGCCCGCTGGACAGCGGCAAAGCCGGGAAGCTGCTCACAGATCTCCAGCAGCTCTTCGATGCAGGAATCAAACGTCGCCATCAGCGCCCCGCTCCTCCATCCGCCCGCCGGATCACCCCGTCCATCCAGAGCTCCTGATGCACCCGATCCACCAACTCAGCACACTCCGTAACCAGCGCTTCTGCATCTGCTGAGCGCGTCCCCGTCTTATCATACCGGTGCTGCGGGTTCCACTCCTGCAGCCTCTCCCGGCTCCCCCACCCCTCCAGCCGGTACCGCCACGCCTGCGGGCTCAGGCACACCGCGAAGTCCAGCATCCCCTCAGTCCGCTCATCCCAGCCATGCCCGATGGCCTTGTCGAACAGGTTCCCCTCCAGACACGCCTTCCGGACACACTCCGGCCCGAACCCGGCGAGGTGCCAGGACTGATCGGGTGAGGTGCCGAGCAGCGCCTCGGCGTCCCGGCAGTGACGCAGGGCGGCGGAGAGGTATTCCTGCTTCTCTGGTGACATCTCGTGCATGGATCTCTCAGAACTGGAAATAGATAAAGTCGCTCGTCCCGACCCGCACAAAGAGAAAGATCCCGACCGCGAACGCCGCCCACGCCGTCGTCTGGAGCGGCAGGTACCACTCCGACTCCTGGATCTTCGGCTGGATGAGCTTCTGGAAGACGAGGCCCAGCACCAGCGGCGTGGCGGTGAAGGCGGTGACCGCGAGCATCACGGCGGTGGCCACGCGCTGCTCAGGGGTCTCGGTGAAGGGGTTGAGGGTGAGGTAGTACAGGATGCGGCCCATGTCGGTCTCGCGGAACAGGAGCCAGCCGAAGACGGTGAAGCTGAACATGAGCGCGACAGCGGAGAGGTGGCCTGCGGTGCTGTTCCGGGTGGTCTCAGGGATGAGCGGGGTGATGCGGCGGTAGGCGATCTGCAGGACGCCGTGGTAGGCGCCCCACACCACAAAGTTCCACGATGCGCCGTGCCAGAGGCCGGAGATGAGCATGGAGGCCATGATCGCCATGTCGGTGCGGAGCTTCGTCCCGCGCGATCCGCCGAAGGAGATGTACAGATAGTCCCGGATCCACGACGAGAACGAGATATGCCAGCGGCGCCAGAAGTCGCCGGGGTTGGTGGCGATGTAGGGGTTTCTGAAGTTCTCCATCAATTCCCAGCCGAGCATCCGGGCCACGCCGCGCGCGATATCGGTGTAGCCTGAGAAGTCCGCGAGGATCTGGACGGTGAAGCCGAGGGTGGCCGCCCAGATCATCGGGCCGGACGGCTCCTTGACGAGAAAAATCTTGTTCACGTAGGGCGCCACCGTGTCGGCGCACACCACCTTCTTGAAGGCCCCCCACATCGCCAGTGCGAAGCCGGAGCGGATCATCCCCCACTGGAACACGCGCGCGGTCTCCGCCTGCATCAGCAGGTTCGACGCCCGCTGCACCGGCCCCGCGACGAGGTGGGCGAAGAAGCTGACCGCCAGCATGTACTCCATGACGTTCCGGCGGGCCTTCATCTCGCCCCGGTAGATGTCGATGGAGTAGGCCATCGACTGGAACGTGTAGAAGGAGATGCCGGGCGGCAGAAAAATACCGAGCGGCTTCAGAGAGTTGTCGACGCCGAAGAAGCTCAGGACATCTGCGATGTTCGCGACGAAGAAGTCGAAGTATTTATAATATCCGAGGATGGCCGTGTTTGCCGTCAGCGAGACGGCGAGGATCAGCTTCTTGTGCGCCGGGTACTTCTCCATCCCCAGACCGGCGAAGTAGTCGATGATCGCCGACAGATAAAGAAGGATCAAGAACCACGGATGCACCCACCCATAGAACAGCGCGCTCGCCACGATCAGCAGCGCGTTCTGCCACTCGCGCCGCTGGAGACCCCAGTAGAGCGTGAACAGGATGCCGAAGAACCAGAGAAACTCGGTCTGTACGAAATTCATCGCGCTCCCGCTGCCGGAACCTGCCCCGGGTCTGGTAACCGATCCGCCGGATCATCGGCAATCTGCGGCGCCGCTGGCGCTCCATGACCAGACTGTGACAAATGGCGCCGGGCCGGATAGCAGGGTGGTATGCAGAGCCTACCTGCGCCGGGGCTGTCCATGCAGAACCTCCCCGACATTCCTCACATGCCCACCGCGCCCCTGCGCGGCCTGGAGCGGCTGATCGTGCCGCTCACGGACTATGCCAACACCGATCCGCTGGCCAAGCGCACCCTCCAGCGCATCCTCCGCGTCACCAGCGGCAACTGGGTGAAGTTCTGCTCGCAGAACCTGTGGGAATTGTACAACCTGGAGCCGGTGGCGGCGCTGCGCCCGCCGCGCGGGGTGATCCTGGTGGCGAACCACCGCTCCTTCTTCGACATGTACGTCACCAGCGCGATGCTGTACCACCACGCGGGCTTCATGGAGCGGATGTACTTCCCCGTCCGCTCAAACTTTTTTTACACCAACCCGATCGGCGCGCTGATCAACTTCACCGTCGCCGCCGGGACGATGTGGCCGCCGGTGTTCCGCGATGATCGGCGGGATCTGCTCAACCCGGTCGGCCTCGTCCAGATGCAGTCCGTCCTCGCGCGGAAGGGCTCGGTGCTGGGCATCCACCCGGAGGGCAAGCGCTGCACGGAGGCGGATCCCTGGCACACGCTCCCCTTCCGTCCGGGCGTGGGCCAGATCATCCAGACCGCCCACCCCGAGACCACCGTCCTGCCCTTCTTCATCCTCGGCCTCTCCAACCAGATCTGGCGCGAGGTCTACCGCAATTTTCTCCCGCCCGACCGGCGCGGCGAGCGCGTCCGCATCCGGTTCGGCGCCCCGCAGACGGCGGAGCAATTCCAGCAGCACGGCGACGCTGTCGCCATCACTGCAGCGCTCCAGTCCCAGATCCGCTCGCTCGCTGATGCGGATCGCGCCGATTATGAGAGATCCCGCGCCCATGCTGGCGCTGCAGATTGAGATCGGATACGCGGCGCGGGCCTGAAAAACAGGCAACAGGAACGGCATCTGGAGGTGTCATGAAGCTCTACCGCGCCCGCGTCGCCCCCATCGCCCGCGCCATCGTCGAACGGCTCTGTACGGAGAACGACATCGACGTCGCCCCTGAGAACCGCGAGGAGGCCGAGCGCGACATCGTGGCCATCCTTGAGACCTACATGCGTGACGACCAGAAGCTCCAGGAGGATGCCCGCGAATTGCTGGAGCGCCGGGGCCTCTCCTACGATCAGCTCGGCAAGATGCGCCGGGAATTGGCCGACACGCGCGGCCACCCGACAAACAACGAGATCGAGAAGTACCTGTCCCGCCAGATCGTCGAGAACTTCATGATCTCCCGCTTCGTCGAGGAGGTCTTCAGCGACGACCGCGACATCCAGAAGAAGGTGCTCGACGTCATGCGCTCGCTCGACGTCGACGAGAACAAGCTCCGCCTCGAAGCGCGCGAGCGCATCAAGAACGTGAAGGAAGGCTCTGTCGAGTTTGAGGAGGCGATGAACCGGGCCATGCGCGAGGTCCGCAAGCGGCACGGGCTGGCCTGATGGATCCCCGCGAGCGGCTGGAGCCGGGGCAGTTCCCCTTCACGCGCGGCATCCACGCCGATATGTACCGCTCGCGCCTCTGGACGATGCGCCAGTACGCGGGCTTCGGCGACGCGCAGCAGTCCAATGAGCGCTACCGCTACCTGCTCTCGCGCGGGCAGACCGGCCTCTCGGTCGCCTTCGATCTGCCGACGCAGATGGGCTACGACTCCGATCACCCGATGTCGCTCGGCGAGGTCGGCAAGGTCGGCGTAGCCATCGACAGCCTCGACGACATGCACACGCTCCTGACCGATCTGCCGCTCGATCAAGTCAGCACCTCCATGACGATCAATTCCACCGCCGGGACGCTGCTCGCGCTCTACGCCGCCGTCGCCCGCAGCCGTGGCACGCCGCTCTCCAAGCTGCGCGGCACCATCCAGAACGATCTGCTCAAAGAGTACATCGCGCGCGGCACCTACATCTACCCGCCCCGCCCCAGCATGCGGCTCATCACCGACATCTTCGCCTGGTGCCGCACCGAGATGCCGCGCTGGAACACCATCTCCATCTCCGGCTACCACATCCGGGAGGCGGGCAGCACCGCCGCGCAGGAGCTGGCGTTCACCCTCGGCGACGGCATCGCCTACGTCGAGGCCGCCGTCCAGGCCGGGCTCTCTGTCGATCAGTTCGCTCCGCAGCTCTCGTTCTTCTTCAACGTCCACAACGACTTCCTTGAAGAGATCGCGAAGTTCCGCGCCGCCCGCCGCCTCTGGGCCCACATCATGCGCGACCGCTTCCAGGCAAAAGACGAGCGCTCCTGCATGCTGCGCTTCCACGCCCAGACCGCCGGCAGCACCCTCACCGCCCAGCAGCCCGACAACAACGTCGCCCGCGTCACCCTCCAGGCGCTCGCGGCGGTCTTCGGCGGCACCCAGTCGCTCCACACCAACTCCCGCGACGAGGCGCTCGCCCTCCCCTCCGAGTCCTCCGCCCGCCTCGCCCTCCGCACCCAGCAGATCATCGCCTTCGAGTCCGGCGTCGCCCGCCACCCCGACCCGTTCGCCGGATCGTATGTTGTCGAGGAGATGACTGACCGCCTCGACGCTGAGGCCACCGCCCTCCTCCGCGAGATCGACGGCCTCGGCGGGATGGTCGCCGCCATCGAGCGCGGCTTCCCCCAGCGCGAGATCCAGAACGCCGCCTACGCCGCGCAGCTCGCCGTCGACCGCAAGGAGGCCATCGTCGTCGGCGTCAACGACTTCGCTGAGAAAGAACCTCCGCCCACCGGGCTCCTCCGCGTCGATCCCGCGCTCGAAGCCGCACAGGTCGCGCGGCTCCAGAAGCTCCGCGCCCGCCGGGATGGTGGCGCAGTCAAAGATGCCCTCGACAGCCTCCAGCAGACCGCCGTGGGAGCCGGCAACCTCATGCCGCCGATCCTCCACGCTGTCGAGTCGCTGGCCACGCTGGGCGAGATCGCGGACACGCTCCGGGCGGTGTTCGGGGAGTATCAGGAGATGGTTACGATCTGAGGGGAATAGACGGCCGCTGGTCGCCCTCCGTCCCTTCGCCCCCCTGGGGGGGGCCGCAGGCAGCGCAAGCCGAAGGTGGCCCGCAGGGCCGGATGAGGGGCGTTTGAGAACGGCCTTCCCCTCATCCGTCGGCTTCGCCGCCACCTTCTCCCCGTGCCGGGGCGAAGGGACGCGCGTCAACCCTCTCCCTCACGCCGGGAGACGACCCGTCGAG
>JBEIQZ010000236.1:0-8695 GCA_040376255.1 Alphaproteobacteria bacterium | reverse complement strand
TGGAGGTAGCCCATCGTGGGGACAAAGCCGATCCGCTGTCCCCGGTGCCTCAGGGCGCGGGCGGCGGCGGCCATCTCTTCGCTGGAGCGGATGATCTGCATGGGGCCGCAGCTAACCTGTTCCGCCCCCCGGCTGTGTCGGACGGGCCGGGACAGGCGCGGCCCTGGCCGGACGGCTCGCCAGCCACACCCCGGCCCCGGAGAGCAGCCCGGCGATCCAGGTGCGCCCCCCCGGCACCTCCCCCAGCACCCGCCCGGCGGACAGCGCCGAGATCACCGGCTGCAGGTAGATGAACAGCGCCACCGTGCTGGGCGGCACCCGCTGCAGCGCGTACAGGTTCAGCCAGTACGTCCCGATCGTCGGCCCCAGCACCACGAACAGCAGCGCCAGCCGGGGATCGGAGGCCGCCCGCGCCGCCTCCAGCGCCGGATCAACCACCGACGCCCCCGGCGCCGACAGGATCAGCGACGGATCCGGCAGCCCGTCCACCAGCCCCACCACCCCCACCGTCACCGGCACCGCCCACAGGAACACCGCCGCGATCACCTGGAGCGGCGCGTACCGGGCCAGCAGCGGGCGCGCCAGCACCAGGTAGATCGCGTAGGCCACCGTGTTCCCGAACACCATCAGATCCCCCACCAGCGCCGCCCCGTGGAGATCCCCCGACACCAGCACCGCCACCCCGCACAGCCCGAGCAGGATGCCGAGCGCCCGCCGACCCGACAGCGCCTCCACCCCGGCCAGCATCGCGACGACATAGGTGATCACCGGCACCATCGTCACGATCATCGTCGCGTTCACCGCCGTCGTGCGCGACAGCCCGTACAGATAGAGGAGCTGGTTCGAGGCGATCCCGAGCATCGCACACACCAACGCCCGCCCCTGATCCCGCCACGGCAGCGGCGCCAGCCCCCGCGCCCAGCACAGCGCGGAGAACACCGCCGCGCCGCCCACCACCCGCCAGCAGGCCACCCCGCCCGCCCCGAACACCGGCATCGCCACCTTGCCCGCCACCGGCAGCAGACCGAACAACAGTTGAACCGTCAGCAGCGCGAGCAGCGCGCGGTTGACGTCCGGGGGCGGATCAGATCGGGGAGCGGTCATGGGGCCGCCCTCTATTCGCCCGGCAGCCTCCCGGCAGCCTCCTGCGGGTCTGCCGCCCGGACGGCGCCGGGGAGAACGCGCAGAAAGTGTCCGCTCCGGACAGAAACTGTCCGCTGCAAATCTGCACAGTGGAGTATAGAAAAGCATCCAGCCTGGAGAACCCGATGTCCATTGCGCTCCGCATCGCTCCCTGTCCCCCCGACGGCGCTGCCACCCGGCAGATCCTGCGCTACGGGGGCCGCGCCTGGTCCTTCCGCGAGATCGACGGCGCCCCGACCGGGGAGCGGATCTGCACGATGCCGCAGGCGCCCGGCTGCATGAGCGTCGCGGGGGAGGTGGTGCTGCTCGCCCCGCGCGGCTTCGGTCGCCCGATGATCGGCGTCCACCAGCCCGATCAGCCGCTGCGCGGCCTCCTCAACAAGGAGCCCTGCGCCGCCGAGCGCTGGCACAACATGGGCGGCGCCTGCGCGTGGCTGCACTCCGCCGGCGCGCCGCTCCGCCCCGGCCCTTCGCTCACCTTCGGCGCAGATCCGCTGCTCAGCCTCCAGGCGGGCCGGATGACGGTGGCGATGCAGGCGCGCGGGCTGGTCTGCGAGGATCTGCAGGATCTGGCATTGGAGGTGATGGGCGGGACGCTCCTGGGGATCGACGGGGAATTCCTGTCGATCGCGCTGCCCCCGGACGCCGGGGCAGATCCGGTGTTGAACCCGGCTGCGTTCATGGCAAGGCTGGAACGGCTCTTTCTTCAGCTCCGCCCCGAGCTGCCCGATCTGCGCTTCGCCGCCGCCGCCGCCTCCTCCGTCGCCGCGACGGCCCTCGCCTGCGCCGATCCGGGCTGGATCCTGCTGGTGCCGGATCGCGCCGTCGCGCGCTGGGAGGCCGCCGCCGCCCAGAAGCCCGAAGGCATCAGCGCGGGCCGCCGCATCTGCCGGTGGAGGGGGCTGGGGATGCCCGACATCGACGGGGCGGTGAGCCTCGCCCGCGCGCTCTGCGCGGAGCTGCCGCTGCTGCCGGAGGGCGGGGTGGTGCGGATCTCGCTCACCGGGGACAGGGATTTTGTCACCTTCCGGGTCGAGTACAGCAAGGGCGTCACCGCCGCGCAGGTCTCCGGCGGCGTCGCCACCGCCGTCTGCGAGCACTTCTTCCAGATCGGCGTCCTGCAGGCGATGAGCCTCGCCCTCACCGAGATCCAGGAGCGGCGGCTCGTCCCCGTGCCCGGCGGATCAGAGGCGGAGGGCCAGAGCGCCTGATCGTCCGCTCCTGAGCGGCGCGGCGGGATAGACGCGCCGGATGACCCTGCTCGGCATGATCCACCTCGCGCCCCTCCCCGCCTCCCCCCGCCCCTCCCCCGGCTTCGCCGCGATCCGCGATCAGGCGATGCGCGACGCGGAGGCCATCGCGGCGGGCGGGATGGACGGGCTGATCATCGAGAACTTCGGCGACGCGCCGTTCACCCCTGACGCCAACGATCCGCACGTCACCGCCTTCCTCGCGATCCTCGCCAGCGACATCCGGCGCGCCTGGCCGGGGCTGACGGTCGGGCTGAACCTGCTCCGGAACGACGCGCGGGGGGCGCTCGGGGCGGCGGCGGCGGCGGGGGCCGATCTGATCCGGGTGAACGTCCACACCGGGGCGATGCTCACCGACCAGGGCGTGATCCAGGGCGCGGCGCACCGGACGCTCCGCTACCGGCAGGAGCTGGGGGCGGACGGGGCGCGGGTGCGGATCGCGGCGGACGTCCTTGTAAAGCACGCGCAGCCGCTGGCGCCGGTCAGGATCGCCCCGCACGGCGCCGGCTCCATCGGCGCGCTCGCCGCCGACACCTTCTACCGGGGCGGGGCCGACGTCCTGATCCTGACCGGCCAGGGGACCGGCCACGCCGCCGACCCCGACCGCTTCCGCGCCGTGCGCGAGGCCGTGCCGGAGGCGCCGCTGTGGCTGGGGAGCGGGCTGTCCGCCGGGAACGCCGCTGAGTGGCGCCCGCTGATCGCGGCGGGGCTCCTGAACGGGGCGATCATCGGCACCGCGCTCCACCGGGACGGGCGGATCGACGCGCCGGTGGAGGCGGAGCGGGCGCGGGCAGTGTGCGCGGCGCTGCGGGGCGCCTGATCTAAACCCGGATGCGCTGGAGCCGGTGCCGCCGCCCGCCCTCCTCCGGGCCGCTCAGCTCGCCGCGCAGATCCTGCTGCATCTTCTGGCGGATCTTCTCCGGCGGCTGACCGGTGGCGAGCAGCACATAGAGCTTGGCGAACGTGGCCTCCAGCGTCATGTCGGAGGCCCCGACCACCCCCGCCCGCGCCATCCCGCTGCTGCTGGCGTAGTCCCCGAGCCGCACCCCGCCGCGCAGGCAGCGCGTCCGATCCACGATCACCACGCCCCGCGCCGACCCCTCAGCGAGCGCCTGGAGGAATTCCGGGTCGTCGGGGCCGTTCCCCACGCCGTAGCCCTCCAGCACCAGCCCCTGCAGCCCGCTGTCTCTCCCGCCGGGCGCTCCGCCGTCCTCCCCGCCCAGCACGCGCCGCACCAGCCCCGCCGGGACGCCCGGGAACAGCGGCAGCACCCCGATCCGCGCCTCCCGGAACGGCGGCACCCACAGGCGCTCCTGCGGAGGCCGCAGCACCAATTCCCGATCCACGTCGATCTCGACCCCGACCCGCGCCAGCGGCGGCAGGTTCGGGGAGGCGAAGGCGTCGAAGCCCTCGGCGTCCACCTTCACCGCCCGGCAGCCCCGCAGCAGCTTGTCCCCGAAGTACAGGCAGACCTCCGGGACGCCGACCGTGGCCGCCATCTGCACCGAGGTCACGAGGTTCTCTCGCGCGTCGGTGCGGAGCTCGCAGAGCGGGATCTGAGAGCCGGTAAGGATCACCGGCTTCTGGAGCCCCTCCAGCAGAAAAGAGAGCGCGGAGGCGCTGAACGCCATCGTATCGGTGCCGTGCAGCACGACAAACCCGTCGCAGACCGCATGCCGGGCGTGGATGTCGCTGGCGATCCGCCACCAGTCCGCCGGGCGCATGCAGGCCGAGTCCAGCAGCGGGCGGTACTCGACGATCTCCCACTCCGGCATGGAGGCGTGGTGCAATTCCGGCAGGCGATCCATCTGCTGCTTCAGCAGCCCCGGCACCGGGCGGTAGCCGTCCGGCCCCCGCTGCATCCCGATGGTGCCGCCGACGTAGGCGATGAAGACCCGCCGCCGCATCCGGCTCAGGTGCGCCGGCGGCGGAGCGCGGCGAGGCCGATCAGCCCCGGCAGGAGGAGGGCGCTCCCCGGCGCGGCGGCGCAGAACGCGCTCTCGCTGGAGTAGTTCTCACCGACAGCGGCGGGGCGGGCGGGATCGTCGAGATCGGAGGGATCGCCGTTGCCGTCGGGGACCGGATCGCTGTCAGTGTCGCTGTCGGTGTCGCTGTCGGTGTCGCTGTCAGCGTCGCTGTCGGTGTCGCTGTCGGTGTCCGCGTCGCCCTCAGGCATCTCGGCGGCGGAGTAGACCGGCGTGTACTGCTCGATCCAGGAGATCACCCGGTCGACGCGGGAGCCGCCGGTCGCGCCGTTCTCGCACTGGGGGGTGACGTAGGAGTTGACCCCGGCCAGCTCATAGACGCCGTTGCCGAGCATCTCCAGCACCGCGCCGCCGGAGTCGCCCTGGCAGACGTTCTGGTGATCGCGGGGGTCGTAGCCGATCATCACGTAGTTGTTGTAGTCTTCGAGCGGCATGTCGGCGTACCGCTTCTTGGTGCTGTCCTGCCCGCCGTCGGAGGTGACGCCCCAGCCGATGTAGCGGTACTCCTCGCCGATGTTTGAGTTGTTGATGGAGTTCTTGTTCACCGGCATGAAGTCGATGCTGAGCGCGGTGCGGAGCTCGATGATGCCCATGTCGGTCGAGGAGTCGAGCCGGTTCGGGTCGTAGTCCGGGTGGGCATGCCACTCCTTGACGTCGGCGTACTCCTGGATGCCGTTGTTGCTGTTGAGATCGTAGCCGACGACGACGAAGTGGTTGGTGAGGCCGTACTGCTGCTCGTTGTCGTCGAAGGCGAGGACGCAGTGGGCGGCGCTCAGCACCCACTTCGGCGCGATCAGGGTGCCGGAGCAGAAGTTGTAGCCGTAGCCGCGCGAATCGGCGGAGTACAGCGTGACGACCTGCGGGTAGTCTGACGTCGTGTCCCCGTTGACGACGGGCGGCGGCGCCTGAGCGAGGACAGTTCCGATGAGCGGGAGGGCGAGCAGCATCCATCACCTCTGCGCCCGTTATAGCCTGACCGCGCGCCGACCGCAGCAGCGGCGCGGGCGGCGGCGCGGATCGTGACAGCGGCTTTACACCAGGGGATGGATCTGTGCCGGTCAGGCATTTACACTGGCGCCACCTGCCCGGGCAGCGCTATAACACACACATCGAGAGCCTGATGAAACGCTACCTGCTCCCCTTTGCGACTCCTGTACTGGCCGTCGTGATGACCACCGTGACGCTCGCTGCGCTGCTCATCCCCGGACGCTCCGAGGGCGCCGGGCCGCCGGTCAACCCCAACCCCTTCATCCTGCTCGGCGTTGACGGGATGGAGTGGTCGGTGATCGACGATCTGTCGAAGAAGGGACAGCTCCCGAACATCGCCGCCCTGCGCGCCCGCGCCGCCACCGCGAAGCTCGCCACCGCCTACGGGGCCAACTCGCCCATCGTCTGGACGACGGTGGCGACCGGGATGGACAAGGAGGTCCACGGCATCACCAACTTCGATGTCGCCACCGACGCCGGCACCGCGCCGGTCTCCTCGACGATGCGGAAAGTCCCGGCGCTCTGGAACATGGTCACCATGCTCAACCGCCGGGTGATGGCGCTCGGCTGGTGGGGGAGCTGGCCCTCAGAGGCGGTCAACGGGATCGTCGTCAGCGATCGCGCGCACCGGGCGGTGGAGGGGCGGGTCTCTCCGGCCTCCTTCGAGGCGACGTTCGCCGCCGAGCTGAAGACGATCAACGCTGACCGCTCGCTGTTCCCCGTCGATGAGGACGCGGGGGCGGAAGATCGGATCATGGCTTACTATCTGATCAAGAACGCGGCGGCAGGCTCAGGCTACAACCTGCTGATGGCCTACATCCACGGCACCGATCTGGTGAGCCACAAGTACTGGAAGTACTACCGCCCCGACGGCTTCAGCAGCATCGACCCGGAGATGCAGAAGAAGTACGGCGACGTGCTGCCCGCGAAGTACCGGGCGGTGGACGCGATGATCGGGAAGCTCGTCAAGGCGATGGACCCGAAGACGAACCTCGTGCTGATCTCCGATCACGGCTTCGGGCCGCTCCCGGAGGAGTTCATCAAGGTGTCGCTCGATCTCGACCCGCTGCTGGCGCACCTCGGCTTCCTGGCGCAGAGCAACGGCGCGGTCGACCTCAGCAGGACGAAGGTCTACAACTACGACACCGCCGGGTTCCAGATGCAGAAGATGGTGCGCTTCGCCCTCGCCGGACGCGAGAAGGGCGGCACCGTCACGGCGGAGCAGATGCCGGGCGTCCGGGCGCAGCTCACCGCCGCGCTGGCGAAGGTCACCTACAAGGACGGCTCGCCCGCCTTTTTGCTCCGCGACGCGAAGCCCTACGAGCAGAAGAAGGGCGCCGACTTCATCATCGAGGTCGTCCCCGCCCATGCCACCGCCACGCTGCACTACCAGGGGGCGAACGGCGCCGAGATCTGGACGGACGTGGTCAAGGCCATCGTCGAGCACTCCGGCGGCCACGGCTGGGAGCCGCCCGGCGTGTTCCTGGCGGCGGGGCCGGACATCAACCCGAAGGGCGCCATCGACGGCATCCGCATCCACGACATCACCCCGACGCTGCTCTACGGGATGGGGCTGCCGCTCGCAAGAGACTTCGCGGGCAAGGCGCAGACCGGGCTGTACACCGCCGCCTTCCAGCAGGCCCACCCGGCCCAGTGGCTTGAATCCTACGGGAAGCTCCAGAACGCGAAGCCGACCCAGAACACTGAGACGGACGTGGAATTGCTCGAACGGCTGCGGGAGATGGGCTACATCGAGTAGATGTGGCGCGATCCGCCCGATCAGGGCGGCGCCTCAAAGCTCCTGACGCGATCGGCGCGGGGGCCGGAGGGTTCGAGGCTCAGGTAGTGGGTCCAGGCGACGCGGGTGCGGTCGTCGGGGGAGTCCTGGTAGAACCGGCCCAGCTCATACCACGCCCGCGCGCAGTCCTCGCAGAGCGCGACCGCCCGCTGGTAGTGGGAGGCGGCCCGCGCCCGCGCCCGCAGCCCGCTCTCGTAGAGCTGCGCCGCCGCGAGGTGCAGCCCCGGATCGTCCGGCCAGCGCCCGATGGCGTCGCGCAGATCGGCCTTCCCGTCCTCCGGCCCCGCCAGCGCGGCGCGGGCCACCTGGATGCGCGGGGTCAGCCGCCGCTCGAAGGGGTTGGCGGCGGCCCGCGCCTGATCCAGCGCGGCGGACGTCGCGTCCATCGCACCGGGCCTCAGCGCCTGGATCGCGTGGAGCGCCCGCGCCCACGCCAGCACCGGGCGATCCCACACCGGCTCAGGCCCGCTGACCGCCTCCCCGCGCCCGGCGACGGCGATCAGGTAGCGGAAGGCCGGCACCAGCCCCGCGAGCGCCTGCCGCCGATCCAGATCGTCGATGAACGCCCCGGCCTCCCCGATCCGGTCGAGGTCGAGCAGCAGCAGCAGCCGCGCCACCTGCAGCTCCGCGTCGATCCACGCCGGATCTCCCAGCATCCCCAGCGCCCGCCGCAGCCGCCCGGCGCGCGCCTCGCTGTCCGCCAGCACCAGCGCCGCCGTCCGCGCCTCCGCGTCCAGCCGCACCGCCGCCTCCGCCAGCGGGACGGCCTTCCCGGTGTCCCCGGCCAGCAGGAGCGCCTGCGCCTGCGCCCCCAGCACCCGCGCCTTCAGCACGGTCGGCAGCCGGTAGCGGATCTGCACCAGATCGGCGAGCGAGGCCCGGACCGGCAGCGGCGCCAGCTCCACCCGGAGCACCTGCGCCATCAGCAGATCCATGTCCTGCCGCAGCAGCTCCCGCAATTCCGCCTGCGCCTCCTCGCCGCGCCCCGCCGCCGCCAGCAGCCGCACCCGGAGCAGCCGCCCCGAGGCCGCAGGCTCCGTCAGCCCCTCCAGCCACGCGATCCCCGCCCCCGGCTCCCCGCCCGCCGCCGCGAGCCGCGCGTAGAGCAGCCGCTCCAGATCCGTCTCAGGGGGCGACGGCCCGAGCAGCTGGCGCGCCCGCCCCACATCGCCCGCCCGCAGCGCGAGCTCAGCCCGCACCAGCCGCCCCTCCCCCGGCGCCAGCCCGCCCAGCCAGCCCTCCACCGCCAGCAGCCGCTCCGGCGAGGGCGCGAAATCCAGCAGCGCCAGCCGCACCAGCGCCAGCCCCTCCGCCCCGTTGCCCCGATCCTCCAGCCGCTCCTCCTCCTCCAGCAGGACGTCCTGACGCGCGCTCCCGAGCGCCGCCGCGACCTCCCACGCCACCTCCTGCTCCGGCAACGGCGCAGGGGAGCACCCGGCTCCGCACAGCCACCAGATCAGCAGCATCGCTATCCCCGGAGATAGAACGCGAGCGCGAGCAGCGAGAACAGCCCCAGGAACATCAGCGCCCCG
>JBEIQZ010000939.1:0-1184 GCA_040376255.1 Alphaproteobacteria bacterium | reverse complement strand
GCCCCGCCGGTCACCGTCGAGGGCATCTCCATCGCCATCTCGGTGTTCCAGCCGCTCACCGGCTCCATCGGCTACTTCATGCGCGACCCCGGCAGCACCGTCGAGCGGTTCGTCTCCTACCTCCCGCCGCTCTCCCCGGCGCTGCTGCTGGTGATGATCCTCTGGTTGCGCCGCCCGCCCGCCCCGCCGGAGGGGTCGGGCCTGCGCCGCCTCGACCGGGGGAGCTGGCTGGCGATGGCGCTCGCGCTCACCGTCGTCGCCGCCGGGCCGGTCTGGATCGTGGGAAAGGGGGTGCTGCCGAACGCGCTCTACATGCTGCTCGCGGGCGCGCTCAGCTTCGTCCGCCGCCTCTGGTGGTCCTCCCGCGCCGTCGGCTTCCTCTCGATCCTCTGGGACCTGCCGATCGCCGTCGTCCTGCCCGCCCTCCCGCGCCGCCGCCTGATCGCCGCCGGGCTCTCCCTCGCCCTCCTCACCCAGCTCGCCTGGTTCGGCCTCGCCCCCATGCCGGTCTGGGACGCCACGATCCCCGCCGGGTACCGCTGCCTCGCCGCCGGGCCGCCGGGCGCCGTCATCGAATTGCCCTGGTCGTGGACCCAGGCCCACCTCTACTACCAGACCGCCCACCACCGCCCCATCTTCGGCGGCATGATCGAGGACAACACCACCTTCACCGATCCGGAGTTCACCGCCTTCCGCGAGGACAACACCTTCCTGAATTACGTCACCCACCAGATCCTCGCCGACAACGAGCGCGACCAGAGCGCTGAGAGCACCGACGGCCTGAAGTCCGTCACCGACGCCGACCGGAAGGCCGTCTACGATCTCGGCTACCGCTACGTCCTGCTCCAGAAGGACGCCCTCGCCACCCAGCCCAGGGCCTCCGCCGCCGAGAAGGCCGTCAACCGCACCCGCATCCGCCGCGTCCTCCGCGCCCTGGAGCGCGTCCTCGGCCGCCCCGTCTACGACGACGCCCGCGTCGTCCTCTACGCCCCCTGGGGCGATCCCTCCCCCTGCGCCATCGACCCCGATCTCCTCGACCGCGAGCCCCACCCCCTGCTCTCCACCAGCGCCGTCAAGAGCTTCGACGCCTACCGCCGCTTCAACGAATTCCTCATCGCGGTCGGCCTCGGTACGCCGGGGGAGGCCGCAGACAACAGCGCAAACATCGTCACATGGTTCTATGG
>JBEIQZ010000326.1:0-7096 GCA_040376255.1 Alphaproteobacteria bacterium | reverse complement strand
GCCTCCCTCCGGATCACCGATGTGCGGTTGTGTATGCTGCTCTCACGTGTGGCGTCCTGAGTCACCCCCTCCAGCCGGCCCGCCCGCATCCCGTCGAAGACGCCGAGCCCCTCCCGGAATTCCTCCGGCGCCCACACGTGGTAGCGCCCCTCCTCCCCCTCAGAGTCCGCGTCCAGCGAGGAGGCGAACCCGCTCCCCGCCCCGACCGGCACCCGCATCTCCCGCATCCCCCACTCCAGCGTCTCCCGCGCGATCCGCAGCCAGCGCGGCTCCCCCAGCAGCAGCCCCGCCTGCACATAGATCGGGACGAGCTGCGCGTTGTCGTAGAGCATCTTCTCGAAGTGCGGGACGCACCAGCGCGCGTCCACCGAGTAGCGGCAGAACCCGCCCGCCACATGGTCGTACATGCCGCCCTTCGCCATCCCGTCCAGCGTCGCCCGCAGCATCCCCTCCGCCTGCCGATCCCCGCCGCCCGCCGCCGCCAGCAGCGCCGCGAGCTGCCCGTGGGGCGGGAACTTCGGCGCGCCCCCGAAGCCGCCGTGCTCCGGATCGAGATCCTCCGCGCAGGCCTGCACCACCGGCCCCAGCCAGTCCCCTGCCGACGCCTCCCCCGCCGGGAGGTTCCCCGCCTTCCGCACATGCTCCGTCAGCTCCTGCCCGAGCTGCTCCATCTCCGCCCGGTGCTGCGTCCACAGCCGCCCGACATGGCCGAGCACCTGCGGGAACGACGGCATCCCGTGGGCCGGGCGCGGCGGGAAGTAGGTCCCGGCGAAGAAGGGCCGCCCCTCCGGCGTCAGGAACACCGTCATCGGCCAGCCCCCGCGCCCCCGGTTGAGCGCCTGCGTCGCCTTCATGTAGAGGTCGTCGAGGTCGGGCCGCTCCTCGCGGTCGACCTTGATGCAGACGAACCCCGCGTTCATCTGCGCCGCCACCTGCGCGTCCTCGAAGCTCTCCCGCTCCATGACGTGGCACCAGTGGCAGGCCGAGTAGCCGACCGAGAGCAGGATCGGGCAATCCCGCTCGCGGGCCTCCCGGAGCGCGGCGTCGTCCCAGGGCTGCCAGTCCACCGGGTTGTTGGCATGCTGGCGGAGGTAGGGGCTGGTCTCAGCGGCGAGGCGGTTCGGCATCCGTCCCGTTAACCGCCTGCCGGGATCAACCGCCTACTGAGTCAGGGTGCAGTCGTCGTCGTCCGCGTCGATGGCGCTGTCGCAGTCGTTGTCGATGGTGTCATCGCAGACCTCCGCCGCCTCCGGGTTCACCGCCGCGTCGTCGTCGTTACAGTCCACCAGCGCCGAGAAGCCGTCCCCGTCCAGATCCTCCGGCGCGCTGTCCGTGTCCTTGAACGCCGGGCCGTAGCAGGCCGCCAGCACCAGCGGGGTCACCGCCGCCAGCAGGCCGCCGGAGAGGTTCCGCATCAGGCGCGAGACCGGGGTGGAGATCGATGTGCCGCAGAACGGACAGGACGTCTCAGCGTGGATCAGGTGACGACCGCAGGACGGACAGGGCTTCATGGAATCCTCCAGGCCGGAGCGTAGCCCCGCCCCCGCTCCGCCGCAATCGCGATCCCCGGATCGCGGTTACAGGTGCGCCTCCACCGGAGAGACCATGCCGCGCACCCTCTACCTCACCACCCGCTCCCCCTTCGCCCGCAAGGTCCAGATCGTCCTCGCCGAGAAGAGCCTCGACTGCAGCCTCATCGCCGTCGACCTCCAGAACAAATCCCCCGAATTCCTCGCCCTCGGCCCCGTCGCCAAGGTGCCGGTGCTGGTGGACGGCGACCTCGTGGTGTACGACTCCACGGTGATCTGCGAGTACCTCGAAGACCGCTACCCGTCGCCCCCGATGTACGGGCAGGGCTGGGAGGGCCGCCTGCAGTCGCGGCTGTGGGAGGAGCTCGGGGACAGCCTCGCAGACGCCGCCATCCAGTCCTTCTTCGGGAAGCAGCGCGGGGAGGACACCGCGAAGGCCGACGGGCAGATCCGGCGGCTGCTCGACCACGCGGAGGGGACGCTGGGGCAGATGCCCGCGCAGTTCGGGGTGGCGCAGGCGTCGCTCGTTTCGGCGCTCGGCTACCTCGGGTTCCGGCATGGGGAGGGGTGGCGCGGGACGCACCCGGGGCTGGCGGGGTGGTCGGAGGAGATGCACGGGCGGGGGTCGGTGGGGGGGACGCGGCCCAGGGGGTGGGCCCCTACCCTGCGTTCTCCCCCAGCAGCTTCCGATAGCTCTCCAGCCGCATCTCATCCACCGGCGCGTCCTCCCGATCCGCCACACACCCCTCATCTCCATTGTGCAGGCAATCGCTGAACTTGCAGCGCAGCACCGCCAGCTCCGGAAAACACCGCCGCAGCTCTTCACGGTCGATATGTTCCAGCCCGAATTCGCGGACGCCGGGCAGGTCGATGAGGCGCCCGCCGCCGGGGAGGTTGAGGAGGACGCCGCCGGTGGTGGTGTGGCGCCCGCGCCCCTCCTCGTCGAGGAGGCCGACGGTGCGGTTCATGCCGGGGATGAGGGCGTTGAACAGGGAGGTCTTGCCGACGCCGGAGTGGCCGACGAGGACGGTGGTGTGCTGGGAGAGGAAGGCGGTGAGGGTGTCGAGGCCCTTCTGCTGGAGGGCGGAGATGAGGAAGATGGGGTAGCCGAGGTGCTCGTAGAGCGCGAGGCGCTCCAGGATGGGCTCGGGCATTCCCTGATCGCACTTGTTGAGGATGATGCCGCCGGTGATCCCGGCCGCCTCGGCTGAGGCGAGGACGCGGTCGACGAGGCCGGGGCGGAACGGCGGTTCGAGGGTGGCGCAGACGCAGAGCAGGGCGGTGGCGTTGGCGCAGATCTCGCGCACGCCGACCTTGTTGCCCCGGCACAATTCGGTGGCGCGGGGGAGGACCTCGGTGATGACGCCGTCGGTGGCGCGGACGCGGTCGCCGATGATGGCCTTGACGCCCCGGACGGGCCAGACGTGGACGGAGGCGGGATCGCGGTCGAGGGCGACGCGCACCCGGCGACCGACGATCTCGATGACCTCACCCTGCTCGATGACGCTAGAACGACGCATGCAGCTCCACCCAGAATTGGGACTGATTGGTTGAAGGATCGGAGGAGAACAGGAACAGGCCGCCGCCGGTGCTGAGGGTGGCCATCGGGAGGATCTCCCAGTACATGCGGGCGTCGATCTCGGTGCCGCGCCCGGTACCGGAGCCGGTGGCGTCCACCCGCCCGAAGCGGTGGACGGCGCCCTCAAGGGAGAGCTGCGGCAGGAGGCGGGAGCGGGCGCTGAGGCGGAGATCGGTGAGGCCGCCGTCGCTGTAAGAGGCGGGGGACTTGTAGAGATCGACCAGCCCCCAGAATTCGCGGGTGTCGCCAAGCACCGGCACCCACACCGAGCGGTCGGCGCCCTGGCCGGAGGCGACGTCGAGCGCGAGGCTCAGCACCAGCCGCTCGTTCTCCCCGAACACCCGCCCGACCTCGCCGCTGAACAGGCCGCCCGGCAATTCGCCGCGCACCTGCAGGTAGCCCTCGCCCCGGAGGCGGAGGCGGCGCCAGCTCAGCCGCCCGTAGGCGCCGGTGGTGGCGCTCGTCGCGTCGGTGTGGCGGGCGTCGACCAGCGAGACGCCGTCGAGCAGCCAGGAGACCTCCGGCCCCTCCGCGCCCGCGCCCACGCAGAGCAGGTTGACGCCGAAGCCGAGCGGATCGGCGCCCCGCAGGCCGAAGCGGCGGGCGTTGACGTAGGAGGCGTGGAGGGGGGCGAGCTGCAGATCGAGCTGGACGGCGTCGAGCCAGCGCCCCCCCATATCCCAGTCGTCGTCCCCGAGCAGCCGCCCGTCGTGCAATTGGAGCCGCTGGCGACCGACGACGACGCGGCCCTCGATGTTCTCGGAGAGATCGCCCCCGATGGCGACCCAGCCCGCCGCCAGCTCCGGCTGGAACGAGCCATCGACCCCGACCGCCCCGGCGCGCTGCTGCCAGCCGCGCACCGCCTGGAACGAGACCTCGGCCTCGACCGCGCGGCGGGAGGCGCCGAGGCCGATGAGCGCCTGCTGCGCCACCTCACCGGAGCCGAGCGACTCGCCTGAGAGCAGGAGCCGCGAGCGCACCTCCAGGTGCGGGGTGAAGGTGAGGGGCGGCGGCGCCCAGCCGGTTATCGCCAGGGCGAGCATTGCAGCGGGCGCTGGAGCGCGACGGTGGCGGCCCGGCGGACGAAGCCGTCCTCCGGGAGCAGGTTGGGATCGGGCCGGTCGCGCGGGATGTCGTAGAGGCGGGCGCGGTCGGTGGGGAAGCCGGTGAGATCGGCGCGCAGGTAGAGGGCGGTCGGGAGCGCGGCGTCGCGCATGAGGCCGCGCCGGTGGATGCCGTGGCTCAGGCCGCCCTCGACGAGGCCCGGGCTGCCGGGGGCGCCGGGGAAGGCGCGGAGCAGGTAGCGGTAGAGGTAGTGGTTGCGGCGCAGGATGTCAGCCTGGGTGCGCGGCGCGGAGGTCTCCTCGGCGAAGCCGGACGGATCGAAGGCGAAGGCGAAGCCATGCAGCGAGGCCGCCGGGGGCGAGGGATCGCCGCGCAGCTCTGTCGCGACGTCCACCCAGTCCGCCGGCGGCGCAGGCGCGGGCAGCGTCATCACCTCCACCGAGCCGGGCGGGTAGATCCCGGCGCAGTGCAGGTGGGCGCGGGACATGTGATCGTCCATCGTCCGGGAGGCCGCCGTGCCGCCCGTCCCCTCCCCCGCCTGCGGCACCTGCCGATCCTCGACGGTGACGCTCCAGGAGGAGGCAGGCAGCCCGGCGGTGAGCGCCCAGTCGAGGGTCACCGAGACGCCGCCCGCCGGATCGGTGGTGCGCCCGTGGCGCAGCTCTTTGCCGCGCAGATCGAAGTCGTTGCACAGCCCGCCGACCAGCATCGCCCGCAGCACGAGCTCCCGCCCCTGCCGCTCCACGCCGAGATCCATCGCCGCGAGGCAGATCCCGCGCGCCGCCCGCGCCGAGGTGTCGATGGAGAAGCCCTGGAGGATCACGCCCGCCTCCGGGTCGGCGCCGGGGGGCAGCGGCAGCCGCACCTCGAAGTCCGCCCGCGCATCGCGCATGAGCCGCGCCACCGACGGATCGCGCACCGCCCGCTCGCGCGGCACCACCGAGAGGGTCGCGCGCCACCGGCTGAGCCGCAGCTCCGGCACGTCGCCGTAGTCGGTGAGCGCGACGGCCTGCCGGTTGTGGCCCGCCCAGGACGGCGATCCGGGCAGCGACGCCGAGATCAGCCCGGCGGTCGCGCCGACCGTCATCTGCCACAGCCCGCCCACCGCGTAGGTCCAGGCGCCGGGCGGCCCCGCAGGCGGCGATCCCGGCGGCGCTCCCTGCGGCTCTGTGAGCTGGAGCGCGAGCTGGGAGAGCCGGTGATCGCGGGCGTACCAGCGGAAGTCGAAGCCGTTGAGCCCGAGCGCCAGCGGCAGGGTGAGCGCGTCGAGCCGCTGGAGCTCCACCGAGCGCCCCGCCTCCGGCCTGAGCGTGCGCGGGCGCAGCAGGGTGGCGTCCGGGCGGCGCGGGGTGTCGGGCGCGCCGTCAGGGTCAAAAAGGATCAGCGCGTCCAGCCCCGGCCCGCTGCCGTCAGACTCCGGGCGGATCGCGCGGATCGCGAGGGCCGAGGGTCGATCCACGAACGGCTCAGCGAGCTGGATCGGCTGGAGCGCCCCGCCCGCGACCTCGTGCAGCCGCCCCCCGTAGACCTGCTCAGAGGCGTAGCCCCAGGAGTCCCAGGCGCTCAGGGCGAACAGCCGCCCGTCGCGGAAGCACAGCCCTGAGACCCCCTCCTCCGGCCCCTGCCCGCCGCTGATCCCCTCCGCGATCCGCTCCAGATCGACGGCCTCCCCCCGCCGGGCCGCGCCCAGATCGTACTGCAGCACCGCCGCCGCCGGGCCGTTGCACCGCCGCAGCCCGATGAAGACCCGCTCCGCCTCCGGACTCCACGCCAGCCCTTCGACGAGCATGTCGTCCTGGCAGGTGCCGCGCCCCCAGTCTGAGAGCCGCGCCTGCAGCTCCGCCACCCACGGGTCGTCCAGCTCCTCCCAGGCGCCCGCGCGCCGCTCCAGCACCGCCAGCCGCTCCGTCCGCTGCCGCGAGCGCACGAGGTAGTCCCGCCGCGCGCCCGTGCGCCGCCCGACCGCCGTGTAGCCGGTGACCGCCAGCACCCGCTCAGGCCCGAACGGCGCCAGATCCGACAGATCATAGGGGATCTCCAGCCGCCCGCCCTGCTCCCGCCAGCGGATCGGCTCCGGCAGCAGCGCTGTGTGCGCCCGGTAGTCCTGACAGTTCTGTCCGCCCGCCCGCCCGCAGCCCCCGTCCTCCAGCACCAGCCGATCCAGCAGCCCGCCCTCCGGCTCCCCCGCCTGCGCGGGCCGGTAGAGCGCGCGCGCGTCGCCCTCAGCGCTGAACACCAGCGCCCCCCCCGGCAATTGCGCCGCCCCCGTCCACTCCAGCCGCCCCTCAGGGGTCTCCAGCCGCAGCAGCGGGTAGGTGCGGTAGGCCGTGCAGGAGAGGAGCGTGAGCAGCCCGGTGAGGACGCTCACAGGCTCCGCAGATCGGGCGCCACCCTGAACCGGCTCCCGGTCGCGGCCTGCACCTGCTCCACGGTCATGTCCCCGGCGATCTCCGTGAGCGTCAGCCCGCCCTGGAAGGTGAACACCCCGTAGTCCGTGATCAGCAGATCCACGCAGCGCCGCCCGGTGAGCGGCAGCGTGCAGCTCTCCAGCAGCTTCGGCTCGCCCTTCGCGGTGTGATCCATCAGCACCACCACCCGGCGCGCCCCGCTCACCAGATCCATCGCCCCGCCCATCCCCTTCACCATCTTCCCGGGGATCATCTAGTTCGCCAGATCGCCCGCCGCCGACACCTGCAGCGCGCCGAGGATCGTCAGATCGATGTGGCCGCCCCGGATCATCGCGAAGCTCTCCGCGCTGGAGAAGAAGCTGGCGCCGGGGATGGCGGTCACCGTCTGCTTGCCCGCGTTGATCAGATCGGGATCGACCTCAGACTCCAGCGGGAAGGCGCCCATCCCGCACAGCCCGTTCTCGGAGTGCAGCACGATGTCCATCCCCGCCGGGATGTGGTTGGCCACCAGGGTC
>JBEIQZ010000138.1:0-11671 GCA_040376255.1 Alphaproteobacteria bacterium | reverse complement strand
CGGGAAAGGCAAAAAGCGAAAGGCGGAATATGTGAGGAGAGGAGTGAGGAGGGGAGATGGCGATTAATGGGCTGCCGGAGGGGATGACGACGCAGGAGTTGCGGTTGGAGGTGAGCCGGGGGGCGAAGTTTGTGGTGTTTGAGTATACAGTGTCGATCCTGATCTTGACGTTTAAGCGGGGGAGCGGCATCTGCTACATCCGGCCCGGGGAGAGCGCGCTGGTGAAGTCGCTGCCGTACACCGGGCTGACGCTGGTGGCGGGGTGGTGGGGGATCCCGTGGGGGCCGATCTACTCGGTGATGGCGCTGTTCACGAACCTGAGCGGGGGCAAGGACGTGACGACCGAGGTGGCGAGGCAATTGGGCATCTATCAGCGCTGACCCGCCTTTCCTCGTCTCTTACACCCCCGGCAGCCTCCACCCCTCTCCCTCCACCTGCACATTCCGCGCAAAGAACCGCCGCACCACCTCGTTCTCCGACCGCACCACCTCCTGCACCGTCCCCCACGCCACGAGCTTCCCCTGGTAGAGCATCGCCACCCGGTCAGCGATCTGGACAGTGCTGACGATGTCGTGGGTGATGACGATGAAGGTGATGCCGAGGGTCTGCTTCAGGTGTCCGATGAGCTGATCGATGGCGTCGGAGGTCATGGGGTCGAGCCCGGAGTTCGGCTCATCGAACAGGACCATCTCGGGGCTGTGGACGATGGCGCGGGCGAGGCCGACGCGCTTGCGCTGCCCGCCGGAGAGGGAGGCGACGGCGCGCTGCTCGATGCCGGGCAATTCGACCATCTGCAGCACCTCGGCGACCCGGTCGCGGCGCTGAGCGGCGGTCATGTCGCGGCGGTGCTGGAGGAGGGGGAACTCGATGTTCTCGCCGACCGGCATGGAGTCGAACAGGGCGCCGTCCTGGAACAGCATGCCGAGCCGCTTGCGGACGCGGTAGCGCTCGGCCTCGGAGGCGCGGCCCATGTCGGTGCCGAAGACGCGGACCTCCCCGGCGTCGGGGGCGATGAGGCCGACGATGTGCTTCAGCAGGACAGATTTTCCGGTGCCGGAGGGGCCGATGATGGCGGTGGTCTGGCCGGGGGGGATCTGGAGGCTGACGTTGTTGAGGACGGTGAGGCTGCCGAAGCGTTTTTCGACGTTGATGAGTTCGACCGGCGGGCCGTTGAAGGGATCAGCCATAGAACACCTGGGTTATCAGAAAGTTGAGGCTGACACAGAGGATGGAGGAGATGACGACAGCGGCGTTGGTGGCCTGCCCGACGCCCTCAGGGCCGCGCGGAGCCCGGAAGCCGCACCAGGTGGAGACGAGGCAGATGAGGGTGCCGAAGCCGAGGGCCTTGCATTCGGAGATGAGGAGGTCGCGCCCGGTGACGGTCTGGGCGACGAGGGCGAGAAACTGCTGGCCGTCGAGGCCGAGCTGGAAGGTGGCGACGGCCCAGCCGGAGGCGACGGTGGTGAGGATGGCGAGGGTGGTGAGGGCGGGCATGACGAGGAGGATGCCGAGCAGGCGGGGGCCGACCAGGAAGGCGTAGGGGTTGACCGCCATCACTTCGAGCGCGTCGATCTGCTCGCGGGTGTTCATCACCGCGATCTGGGAGGCCATCTCGGTCCCGGCCTTGGCGGCGATCATCGTCGCGGCGAGGAGCGGCGCGGCCTCGCGGACCCCGGCGAGCGCGACGAACATGCCGATCAGGTGGCGGGCGCCGAGCGGTCCGAAGGAGATGTAGCCCTGGATTGTCAGGATGGAGCCGATGAAGATGTTGATGGTGAGCAGGACGGGGAGGCTCTGGATGCCGATCCGGTAGCTCTCCTCAGTGATCCGCCGGAGCGGCACGCCATAGCGCAGCATCGCGCCGACCAGCGAGCCGAAGAAGAGTCCGAACTGACCGATGGCGCGGATCAGCGTGATCATATGAACATCGAGCTTAGAAGGTAGTTGCACACAAAAACGGTCAGCACTGAGTGGACGACCGTGTCATTGACCGCGCGCCCGACCCCTGCCGCGCCCCCGGTGGCATAGAAGCCGTGGTAGCAGGCGATGAGGCCGATGAGGCCGCCGAAGACGGTGGTCTTGACGACCCCGGCGGCGAGGTCGAGGGGGGAGGTGAAGTTCCAGAGGTTGGCGATGAAGGTGCCGGAGGGTTCGCCCTGGAGCCAGACGGCCATGACGTAGCCGCCGGCGATCCCGGCGGTGGCGCCGAGGATCTGGAGGGCGGGGCAGGCGACGATCAGGGCGAGGACGCGCGGGAGGACGTGCCAGCGCAGCCCGTCGACGGCCATCACCTCGGTGGCGTCGAGCTCCTCCTTTATGCGCATCGCGCCGAGCTCTGCGGCGTAGGAGCTGCCGCCCTGCGCAGCGATCAGGACGCTGGCGAGGAGCGGGGAGATCTCGCGGACGACGGCGGTGGTGATGAGCGAGGGGAGCATACGCTGGGCGCCGAACAGGTCGAAGATCTGGAGGCCCTGGAGGGTGATGACCATGCCGAAGGGGAAGGTGGTGGAGAGGACGGGGCCGGTGCAGCGCAGAGAGACGCGGAGAATCTGGCGGGAGACCTCGCGGATGTTCCAGGGCGGCGTGAAGGTGCGCCAGATCAATTGCCCGGAGAAGATCCCGAAGGCGCCGAGCCGGGCGAGGAGGTTCAGGCCAGGCTGGAGGAGCGGGGTGGTCATAGGGCCGGGTATCCTCTGGATCGTCTGGTGCGGGCGGGATAGCCGCCGGGTCAGGAGTCTATCATGCTGTTTCTGTCTGTGATCCTGAGCTTTGTGATCGGCGATCTCCTGGTCGGCGACGCAGCGGCAGAGAGCCGCTGGGCGGTAGCGGAGGCGGAGGGGGTGCGCTGGACGGGCGGCGGCCCGGCGGCGGACCTGGTGACGATCCGGCTCTCGCCCAACGACGAGGTGGAGGTGCTGGCGATCGAGGGGGATCGGGCGCGGGTGCGGAAGGGCGCGGACTTCGGCTGGGTTCCGCTCTCAGCGCTGACCGAGGTGGCCCCGCCGAAGCCCGATCCGTCTCAGCTCCCGATGTGAGTTGGATACAGGGGCCGGGTCTCCGACAGGTTCCCCTCAGGTGGGAACCTGAAGAGATTTTCATACCGCTGTGAGGCAGAAAAGATGATCGTTCTGGGCAGGCGTAGCCACTGCCGCAGCGGGTGAAACCTGGATGGGGACGTGTGTGCTGCGGGTACGATCAGCGTGCTGCGTTCAGAAGACCGATTGCAAGAACAAAAGCTACGACCAGTTGCAGTGTGACGTCAGACATCGCATCCTCAAGCATCAGATATGCCACCGTATGGACGGATCCGCAAGGGGCGCAATCGTCGAAGCGCGGGGCGTGGCAGATTCCTGTACATGCGGTTAGACCCCTGGCTCATGTCCCTGTTCCAACGCCCTGTCACTGTCTGCTCCCTCTCCTCCGGCTCAGCCGGTAACAGCACCTACATCGGCGACGGCCATGCGGGGGTGCTGGTGGATTGTGGGATCTCCACCAAGAAGCTGCTCCAGTCGATGAAGGAGTGCGGGCTGGAGGGCGCGCCGGTGGACGCGGTGCTGGTGACGCATGAGCACACCGATCACATCGGCGCGGCGGCGGTGCTGGAGCGGCACTTCCAGAAGCAGGGGCGGGAGGTCCCGTTCTACATGACGCGTGGGACGTGGGAGGGGGCGAACGAGGGCTGCCGCCCGCGCTGCATCGAGGAGGTGGAGGCGGGGGCGGCGTTCATGGTGCGCCACCTGCGCGTCCAGCCGACGGAGATCCCGCACGACACGGCGGGGCCGGTCTGCTACCGGGTGCAGGCGGGGGACGTGTCAGTGGGGGTGGTGACGGATCTGGGGAAGCCGACGCGGTCGGTGGCGGCGCAGATGCGGCTCTGCGATGTGCTGGTGCTGGAGTTCAACCATGACGAGGAGATGCTGATGGCGGGGGGCTACCCCTACTCGCTGAAGCAGCGCATCCTCGGCGACTGGGGTCACCTCTCCAACCGGCAGGCGCAGGCGCTCCTGCGGGAGGGGGCGGGGGATCGGCTGCGCCACGTGATGCTCGCGCACCTCTCTGAGGAGAACAACACGCCGACGAAGGCGATGCTGGCGGCGGCGGGGACGCTGCGCGAGCTGCACATCAGCGACCGGGTCCACCTGCACATGACGCGCCAGAAGCAGGCGCTCCCGCCGGTGGTGATCGAGTCGGCGCACATCTGATATCTGCCTGAACCCTGAGAGATCCTGATGATTGAGCGATACAGCCGCCCGGAGATGGTCCGGGTGTGGTCGGTGGACAACCGTTACCGCATCCAATTGGAGGTGGAGCTTCTGGCCTGCGAGGCGATGGAGGCGCGCGGCGAGGTCCCGGCGGGGACAGCGGCGATCTGCCGCGAGCGGGCGGCCTTCGATCCGGCGCGGATCGACGAGCTGGAGCGCACGTTGAAGCACGACGTGATCGCCTTCCTGACGAACGTGAACGAGCACATCGGCGAGCCGGGCCGGCACCTGCACCGGGGGATGACCTCCTCGGACGTGCTGGACACCTCGATGGCGGTGCAGATGGTGGAGGCGGGGAGGTTGATCCGCCTGGAATTGCTGGCGGTGCTGGAGGTGTTGCAGCGGCGGGCCTGGGAGACAGCGGAGCTGCTGTGCATGGGGCGCAGCCACGGGATCCACGCTGAGCCGGTGACCTTCGGCTGGAAGATGGCGATCTGGTGGGACGAATTGCGGCGCGGGCTGGAGCGGCTGGATCACGCGATCCGGGACATCGCGGTCGGCAAGCTCTCCGGGGCGGTCGGGACGTTCGCTCACATCCACCCGGAGGTGGAGGCGTCGGTGTGCGCGCGGCTGGGGCTGCGCCCGGCCCCGGCGTCGAACCAGATCGTGCAGCGGGATCGGCATGCGTTCTTCTTCACGACGCTGGCGCTCATCGGCGCCACCATCGAGAAGATCGCCACCGAGATCCGGCACCTCCAGCGCACCGAGGTGCTGGAGGCGGAGGAGCCGTTCACGCCGGGCCAGAAGGGCTCCTCGGCCATGCCCCACAAGCGCAACCCCATCCTCTCGGAGAACCTGTGCGGGCTGGCGCGGCTGCTGCGCGGCTATGCGGTCCCGGCGATGGAGGATGTGGCGCTGTGGCACGAGCGGGACATCTCGCACTCCTCGGTGGAGCGGATCATCGGGCCGGACGCGACGGTGACGCTGCACTTCATGCTGTACCGGCTGCGCGGGCTGCTCAACGGGCTGGTGCTGTACCCGGAGAACATGCGGCGGAACCTGGAGCGGTCGTCGGGGCTGTTCTACAGCCAGCGGGTGCTGCTGGCGCTGATCGAGCGCGGCCTCTCGCGGGAGGCGGCTTATGCGCTGGTGCAGCGCCACGCGATGCGGTGCTGGGAGATCGGCGCGCCGCTGCCGGAATTGCTGGCGGGCGACCCTGAGATCCGGGCGCATCTGGACGACGAGGCGTTGAGCGCGCTCTGCAATCCGGGGTGGTACACGCGGCGGGCGGGCGAGGTTTTGTCGAGGGTGTTCGCGCAGCCGCTCCCGGCGGCGGGCTGAGGGGTGCGGATCCTGCAGGTAACGCGGGTCTACTGGCCGCACATCGGCGGGATCGAGCGGCATGTCCAGTGGCTCTCAGAGGCGCTCGTGGCGCGGGGCCACTCGGTGGACGTGCTGACGCTGGATCGGGGGTTCTCCGACAACGCGGCCTACCCGGCGTATGAGGTGCTGAACGGGGTGCGGATCTACCGGGTGCCATTCGCCGGGTCGACGCGCTACCCGCTGGCGCCGCGCGCGCGGCGGTGTCTGGGGCGGGCGGACGGGCCGTATGACCTCGTGCATGTGCATGCGGTGGACTTTCTGGCCGACTGGATCGCCTTGTGGAAGGGTCATTACCGCGTTCCGATGGTGTTATCGACGCACGGCGGCTTTTTTCATACGGGGTTCGCGACGCCGCTGAAGCGGCTGTGGTTCCAGACCATGACGCGGGCGCTGGTGCGGCGGGTGGATCGGCTGCTGTGTACGTCGGTGCAGGACGCGGCGCTGTTCGCCCGGATCACGGATCGGGGGCGGCTGTTGACGCAGGCGGTGGATCTGGCGCCGTGGCGGGGGCTGGCGCGGGCGCCGGAGCCGGGGCGGTTTTTGACGGTGGGGCGGGTGGACGTCCACAAGGGGATCGCGCACCTGCTGCGGGCGCTCGCGGAATTGCGGCGGCGCGATCCGCGCCCGTTCCGCTGGGTGTGCGCGGGGCCGTGCGTGGTGGAGGGGTTGCTGGAGGAATTGCGGGCGCTCGCCGGGTCGCTGGGCCTCGCGGATCGGGTGGAATTCACCGGGAAGGTGACGCTGGAGCGCCTGCAGTCGGAGGTGGCGCGGGCGGATCTTGCGCTGTTCCCGGCGGAGTACGAGAGCTTCGGGATCTCGGTGGTCGAGGCGATGGCGGCGGGGCTCTTCCCGGTGTTGAACCGCATCCCGGCGTTCGAGGCGTTTTTGAAGGGCGGCGCTGCGGGCGGCGCTGCCGGAGTGATCGCGGACTTCACCGATCCGGTGGCGGCGGCGGCGGCGATCGCGTCGGCGCGCGACCGGCTGGAGGCGGATCGGGGCGGGCTGGAGGCGGCGGCGCGGGCGGTGGCGGCGGGCTACGACTGGGCGCGGGTGGTGGCGGAGGTGGAGGAGGTCTACCGGGAGCTGCTGCCGGGCTAACGGCCCTTCTGGATCTTCTCATCGAGCTGCTGGCCCAGCTCCTTCGAGCGCAGGAAGGCGGCGTCCACCGCCTCGGTCAGCACACCGGAGAACCTGCCGTTCTTCAATACCTGGAGGGCGCGGGTGGTGGTTCCGCCGGGGCTGGTGACTTCATCGATCAGCTCGGCGACGTGCCGGTCGGGGTCGCGGAGCAGGGCGACGGTCCCGGCGAGGGTGTCGAGGACGGCCTGCCGGGCGACCGCGCGGGGGAGGCCGATGTAGGCGGCGGCCTCCAGCCAGCCCTTGACGAAGTGGGCGGCGATGGCGGGGCCGGTGCCGCTGACGGCGGTGGCGCGGTCGACGTGATCCTCGGTGTCGACCTGGATCTCGCTGCCCATCGCCAGCAGGATGCTGCGGGTCCGCTCCTGATCCTCGCGGGAGAGGCCGGGCGCGCCGTACCAGACGGTGAGGCCCTGCCGGATGCGGCAGGGGAGGTTGGGCATGGCGCGGACGGTGCGGCGGTGGTCGAGGCCGTCCTGCAGCAGCCGCAGCCGCGCCCCGGCGAGGATGGAGATCAGCAGGCTCTCCGGGCGGAGGCAGCCGGACAATTCCTCCAGGATCACCGGGAGCGTCTGCGGCTTCACCGCGAGGACCGCGACGTCCTGCCGGGCGGCCTCCTCGTTGGAGGCGGTGACCGGGACGCCGTAGCGGGCGGAGAGGTCGGCGCGACGGTCGGCGCGGTGGTGGCTGGCGAGGATGCGGTCGGGCGGGTGGCCCTGCGCGAGCAGTCCGATCAGCAGCGCCTCCGCCATGACCCCGGCGCCGACGATGCCGACCGTCCAGGCGGGGGACGCGACGGGATCGGCGGACAGATCACCGGGGAGTTCTTCGGGGAGTTCTCCAGGCATGTATGCTCCAATGCGGGCGCCTATATCCTGGCGGGTTAAAAGCGTACGCACTGGGTAGGGCATGTCGAACGTACCGGACGCGAGCAATGTGGATGTCAACCTCGACGCGGGCGCGGCGGCCCCTCTGCCTGCGGGGGAGGCTGAGCCGCCGGTCTGGGCGAAATTTGTCCGCCTCAAGAGCCCGGAGGGGCAGCCGGACGGGCAGGCAGACGGGCGGATCGACATCAAGAGCCTGAGCCTGCCGCAATTGGAGGCGGCGCTCGCCGGGATGGGTTCAGAAAAATACCGGGCGCTCCAGATCTATAAGTGGCTGTGGCAGCGGCGGGTGCGGGATTTTTCTGAGATGACGAACATCGCGAAGCGGGTGCAGGTCGTGCTGGCTGAGCGGTTCTACATCTCGTTCCTGGAGCAGATCGGCTGCCAGCAGAGCGTGGACGGGACGACGAAGTTCCTGTGGCGCACTGAGGACGGCCACCGGATCGAGAGCGTGCTGATCCCCGATGAGGATCGGCTGACGCTGTGCGTGTCGACGCAGGTGGGCTGCGCGATGGCCTGCTCGTTCTGCCTGACCGGCGATCTGGGGCTGAAGCGGCACCTGCGCCCGGCGGAGATCGCGAACCAGCCGATGCAGATCCAGGCGGAGATGGAGGCGGGCCGGTGGAAGCGCCCCGCCGAGGAGACGCCACACCGGATCACGAACATCGTGATGATGGGGATGGGCGAGCCGCTGCACAACTATGACAACCTGCTGGTGGCGCTGAAGGCGTACCTCGACGAGGACGCGCTGGGCTTCTCACACCGGAAGGTGACGGTGTCGACGGTCGGGCTGGTCCCGGCGATGCAGCGGCTGGCTGAGGACAGCCAGGTGAACATCGCGGTGAGCCTCAACGCCACCACTGAGGAGCAGCGGCGCAAGGTGATGCCGATCACGCGGCGCTACTCGATGCAGGCGCTGATGGACGCCTGCCGCAAGCTCCCGCTGCCGCGTCACAAGCGGATCACCTTCGAGTACGTGATGATGGCGGGCTTCAACGACACCGACGAGGACGCGCGGCGGCTGATCCAGCTCATGCGCGGCATCAAGTCGAAGATCAACCTGATCCCCTACAACGAGAACCCTGACCGCGAGATCCGGCGGCCCTCGGCGGCGCGGGTGGCGTCGTTCCAGCAATTGCTGCTGGACGCGGCGATGCAGGTGTCGGTGCGGACGACGCGGGGCAAGGACATCTCGGCGGCCTGCGGGCAGCTCGGCAAGACGGATCCGGCGCAGGTGGCGGCCTATCTGGTGCTGCCGAAGGCGGCGGACATCGTCGCGGCGGGATAGGCTCCTGACGGCTGGCAGGACCGGCAGGAGTACAGAGGATGCGTATCGGGGTCATCGGCGGCAGCGGGCTGTATGAGATGGACGGGTTGACGGAGATCGAGGAGGTGCGCGTCAGCACCCCCTTCGGTGATCCATCGGACGCGCTGATCTGCGGGAAGCTGGACGGGGCGGACATGGTGTTCCTCCCCCGGCACGGGCGCGGTCACCGGCTGAACCCCTCCGAGGTGAACTACCGCGCCAACATCTTCGCGATGAAGACGCTGGGCGTCGAGTGGATCATCTCGGTGAGCGCGGTCGGCTCGTTACGGGAGGAGATCCCGCCGGGCGACGTGGTGATCATCGATCAGTTCATCGACCGGACGCACAAGCGCCATGGGACGTTCTTCGAGCAGGGGATCGTGGCGCACGTGGCCTACGGCGATCCGGTCTGCGGCGCGCTGCGGGGCTACCTGCTGGCGGCGGCGCGGCGGCACATGGCCGGGCATGTGGCGGGGGAAGATACGGGCGGCGCGGCGCGGGTCCACGACGGCGGGACGTATGTGTGCATGGAGGGGCCGGCGTTCTCGACGCGGGCCGAGTCGAACCTTCACCGCGCCTGGGGCGCGAGCGTGATCGGGATGACCAACATGCCCGAGGCGAAGCTGGCGCGGGAGGCGGAGATCTCCTACGCGACGATGGCGATGTCGACGGACTATGACTGCTGGCACCCGCACCACGACATGGTGACAGTGGAGCAGGTGATCGGGGTGCTGTCGAAGAACGTGTCGCTTGCGCGGCGGATCATCCGGGAGGCGGTGCCGATGATCCTCGCGCACGGCGGCCCGGCCCCGCACAGCGACGCGCTGAAGAACGCGATCCTGACCCAGCCCGGCGCGGTGTCTCCGGCGGTGAAGGAGCGGCTGCGGCCGCTGATCGGGAAGTATTTTCCGGAGTAGCGCAATTCAAGGAGGGATCATGCTGGATGCCATGCTGAGGAAGGGTTGCCTGGTGGCGGCGCTCGTCGGGCTGCCGCTCCTGGCGACGGGCTGCGCGACGGCGCGGCAGATCGAGCGCGCGGAGAGCCAGGTGGTGCTGGGGGGCGGCCTACTACCGGGAGGGCCAATCTGAGCTGGCGATCGACACCTTCTCGAAGGCGGTGAAGCTCAACCCGCGCAACTGGCGGGCGCACAGCCTGCTCGGGCTCGCCTACGTCAGCAAGGGGCAGGCGGATCTGGCGGAGGCGAGCTTCCGGGCGGCGCTGAAGCTGGCCCCGGACGAGGCGGAGATCCACAACAACTACGGCACGTTCCTGGTGGCGGTCGGGCGCACCGACGAGGCGCTCCCGCACTTCGAGGCGGCGCTCGCGGACATCGACTACCGGAACCCGGCGCTGATCTATTCGAACCTCTCCGGCGCGCTGCTGGCCGCCGGGCGGCCTGAGGACGCGCTCCTCGCGGCGAAGGAGGCGGTGCGGCGCTCGCCGATGCTCTGCGCGGGCTGGCACCAGATCGGGAAGGCTGAGGAGCAGCTCAAGGACACTCAGGGGGCGCTCGACGCCTATGAGTCGCTGGCGCGGCAGTGCCCGTCTGAGCGGCTGGTGGCGTGGCGGAAGGCGGGCTGCCTGATGCTGTCGGGCGGGCAGGCCGCGATGGGCGAGAGCCTGCTGGATCAGGTGGTGCGCGAGGGGCGCGGGGGTGACGAGGAACGGGCGGCGCGCCGGTGCCTGGAAGGGGAGTAGCGTGGAGGGGGGGGAGCTGCGGGCGGCGCGCGAGCGGGCGGGCTGGTCGCTGGAGGAGGTGAGCCGCAAGACCCGCATCCCGCTCCAGCACCTGCGGGCGCTGGAGGCGGGGGAATTGCACCGGCTGCCCTCCGGGCCGTACCGGAGGGGCTACATCCGGCAGTACCGGATGCTGCTCGGGCTCTCGCGCGACCGGATGCCGCACCCGGAGGAGACCGATCCGGCCCCGGCGCCGGAGGAGGCGGTGGTCGATCAGGTCGAGGCGTCGACGCGGCAGGTGATCCGGGGCGCGGTGCTGGGCGGGCTGGTGCTGGCGCTGCTGGTGCTGCTGGGGCGGCTGGGGGAGCGGCTCACTGAGCCGGAGGAGACCATCGGAGTGGATCCGGATCAGGTGCTGGAATTGAGGCCCACGGATCGGGTGCGGCTGCAGGTGGTGGCGGATGAGCGGCTGATCTTCGAGGGGGTGATCGAGCCGGGCGGGAAGGAGGCTGAGGGGCGCACGCGCTATTGCCAGCCGGGCTGCCGGTTCAGCGCCCATGACCGGCTGGAAGTGGCGGTGTCGAACCTCTCGCTGGTCGAGATGTTTTATAATGGGCGCCCGCTGAAGCCGCTCGGCGCGCAGTCGCGGGCGCGGCGGCTGGTCTTTATTGATGATGTAGCGGAGCACTGAGAGAGTTACTGAGCTGAACGGGGGGCAATATGGCTGAGTCGCTGCTCTCTCAGCGGGTGGACGCGATCCGCCGCCTCGCGCGGCGCGGGGCCACGACGGCGCTCGGGAAGGTCGTCGCCAAGACGCGGATCGAGGATCTCGCGGCGGCGATGATCCACCTCCACCCGGTCGAGCAGCGGCTGGTGTTCGCCCAGATCCGCGAGGAGGCGCGCGCAGCCGGGGTGCTGGCCGCAGTCGAGCCGGGGGACTTCGAGCAGCTCACCCGCGATCTCCCGGTCGAGCGGCTGGCTGTGCTGATGAAGGAGATGGACCCCGACGACCGGATGGACGCGCTGGAGCGGCTCGACGAGGAGCGCCGCAACGCCGTGCTGGCGAAGATCCAGGGCGAGG
>JBEIQZ010000149.1:0-11225 GCA_040376255.1 Alphaproteobacteria bacterium | reverse complement strand
TCCGGCGCGCCGGTCTACGCGCGGAAGGGCGCGATGATCGCGTACAAGGGCTCCGTCCGCTTCAAGGGGCTGCTGCTCGGGCCGGGCGGGCTGGCGCAGGCGGCGATGGGCGCGGCGATGCGCTCCCTGACGAGCGAGCAGATCGCGCTGATGGAGGCGGTCGGCAGCGGGGAGGTCCTCTACGCCTGGAACGGCTACCACGTCTCCATCGTCGAGCTCCAGGGGCGGCCCCTCTATGTCGAGGCGGCCAACCTCCTCGCTTATACCGGGAACGTCGACGCCCGCGTGATGTTCCTCGGCTCCCAGGGCGTCTCCGGGCTGATCCGGGGGGCGACGGCGGGGCAGGGGCTGTTCACCACCTGCCTCCAGGGGCAGGGGGAGGCCGTGCTGCTCTCGGACGGGAACCTCCAGGCGTTCGATCTGCGCCCCGATCGCCCGCTCTCGGTCGATCCGCAGGCGTACGTCGCCCACCTCGGCGACCTCAGCACCTCGTTCAAGACCGACGTCGGCTGGCGCAACCTCGTCGGCCAGTCCTCAGGGGAGTCCTACCAGATGCGGTTCAGCGGCGCCGGTAAAGTGTTCATCCAGGCCAGCGAGCGCGCCTGATCATGCCCTCCTTCTCCTTCCAGACCCTCCCCTCCGCCGACAACCTCAACCGGTTCTCCTACGCCATCGAGGTCAGCGACCGCCGCCCCATCGTGATGCAGAAGGGCCGGATGATCGCCTGCTACGGCCAGCTCCGCTTCGAGACGCCGGGGCGCACGCTCCACGGCATCATCACCTCAGAGCTGTTCAACCTGCCGATGTACGCCAACGATTTCGTGATCGTCTCCGGCCAGGGCAAGCTGATCCTCGCGGACTATGGCCGCGACGTGAACTCCTTTGACCTGGAGAACGGCAACCTCACCATCAAAAAACAGAACGTCCTCGCCTTCCAGGGCGGGATCCGCTGCCAGCAGTCGGTGATGCCCGGCTACCTCAACTTCATCGGCACCGGCAAGTTCCTGGCCGCCTCCTTCGGCCCCGTCCACTTCATGGAGCCGCCCGTCCGCGTCGATGAGGACGCGCTGCTCGGCTGGGCGGACATGCCCTGCCCCAGCTACTACCACGACTACGAGCATGCCCACGGCCTGTTCGGCGCCATCGGGGCAGCCAGCGGCCTCACGCTCTCCGGCGAGGAGCGGCAGCTCGACTTCCCGCTGACCGCCGGGGTCGCCGGGACGGTGCTGCTCCAGTCCTCCGAGTTCGACGCCCACGGCGCGGCCCCGCCGCCCGCCGCCGGCGCCGACCCCGCTGACACCATCGCCCGGCTGCAGGCGCAGTTCCCCGGTCTGCCGCCGCAGGCGCTCCTCCAGCTCGCCGGGATGCTCGGCCAGCGCTGAGGGCGGACAGCCTCCGGCGCCCTCAGAACCCCGGCAGCAGCCCGGCCCGCACCAGCAGAAAAAGCGCCGCCCCGGTCACCAGCAGCGCCCCTGAGGGAAGCACCAGCACCGGCACGGTCAGCAGGCTCTTGCGGAGCGTGGAGCCGGTCCCGGCGGGCGGGGCGTCGATCTTCAGCGAGGTCGGCGGGCTCTTCTCCAACCGGGCGCGCTCCGGGCTGCCCCCCCGGAAGGAGACCCACCACAGGGCGGGCTGGATGCTCCCCGGCGCAGGCCGCTGCCGGGAGGCGGGCAGCGCCGAGGTCAGGTGGCAGAAGGAGCAGGCGGCGAACCCGCGCCCGGCCACCGGCAGCGGCGCCCCGCAGCCCGGACAGTTGAACGCCACGAGCCCGTTCGTCGTCACCGTGCGCGCCTGCTTCACCCCGACCCGCGCCGCGTCCGCCACCACCGCCGTCAGCGCCCGGTACTGCCGATCCGGCGCCGCGTACACCCCGCCCTCGCTGCACCGCGCGCAGCGCAATTCCAATTCCCCCGATCGCGCCTCCACCCGCATCGCCCCGTGCCCCAGCGGACAGCAGGGGAACCCCCGGCTCACCTCCGCCCACACCCGGAGCGGGGCGACGCCGTTCGGAAAATCCTCCTCCAGATCGGCGGTCTGGCGGCCCTCCCCGATGTCGCTCCAGGGGTTGCTGTTCCGGATCGAGAGCCGCGCGTGCGGGTTCTGCCCCTCCGGCGCCGGGCCGCCCAGATCGGTGACCGCGTGGAATTTCTGGAGCAGCTCCTTCCAGATCTCAGGGGGGAACGCCTGATCGGTGTCGCACCACAGGCAGCGCGCCGAGCCGTGCTCCGGCGGCTGATCGAGCGGCGTCTGGTGGCCGCAGCTCCGGCACTGGAACTTCAGCCGCAGCCCCGCCCACATATACGCCGCCTGCGCGGGCGGCGGGCTGTAACGCGCCTGCCGGCTCCGCCCGCATCGGGGGCAGGCCTGGCCGTCGATGGCCTGAGTCCCGCACGTCTCGCAGATCAGCAGATCAGACATCGGGAGATCGGCGTGCGGCATGCGGCGCTATAACGGCCCCGCCCGTGCTATACAACCGGGCGGGCGGGCGCTGTAACCATCCGCGAGGAGCGTCGCGTGATCCGCTGGATCGATGTGGGGGAGGAGGCGCACGGGGTGATCGCCTTCGGGCAGGTCGCGACCGGGGTGATCGCGGTCGGGCAGATGGCGACCGGGGTGATCGCGGTCGGGCAGGTGGCGCGCGGGCTGATCGCCATCGGGCAGGGCGCGGTGGGGCTCGTCGCCATCGGTCAGGGCTCCATCGGAGTATTCTACGCGGTCGGCATGGTCGGGATCGGCGGGCGCGGCTTCGGCATCGTGCTGCCCACGATCCCGAAATTCGTCAATGACTTCCGGATGCCTGAGGGGAAGGACTGGCAGCAGGTCCGCTACCTCGGCGATCTGAAGCTGGAGCCGGTCGGAGCGGGCGGGGGAGGGGAGCGCGCCGACCGCCGCCCCGCCCCCCGCATCGACAGCCGCCTCCGCGCCGCCTTCGAGGCCCGGCAGCCCGGCGATCTGCTGATGGTGCGCGTCCGCGAGCCGGAGCGGGGCGCGGAGGGCGATCCGATCATCGACGAGGCCGTCCACCTGCCGCCCCCGCGCTGGAAGGACAGCGGCTGGTGGGGCATCTGGGCGCTGCAGCTCTGCGGGCTGATCGCCGCCTGCGTGGCGTTCTGGCTCATCACCGGCATCCCGCTGGTGCAGGCGCTGTTCAACCCCGGCGGCGTGTTCAACCCCGGCGCGCGTCTGCCGTTATAGCGCACCGCCCGGCTACAGCCGCCGCTCTGCCACCGCCCGCAGCCGCGCCGCAAGATCCGGCCCCGCCAGCGGCTCCCCGTGCATCGGGATCAGCCGCGCCGGACGATCCGCCTCCAGCCGCTCCAGCAGCCACTCCCGGTAGCGCCGCCGATCTGCGAGCGCGAGCCACAGGAAGCTCTGGCCGATGGCGGGCGGGGGGCCGCCGCTGGTAAGGTACAGGAACCAGCCCTCAAACGTGTCCGGGAGCGGATCGGGGACGCAGAAGAAGGCGTCCCCGACGATCCATGTCACCCCGTCCGCGCCCTCCCGGCGCACCCACACCTCTCCGGTGCGCGTCCCCGGCGGCTCCATCAGGCTGACCCCGGCGGGCAGCCGCTCCGCGAGCTGAGCCGAAGGCAGCACCGGCGCCCCTGCCATCTTCTGCAGCCGCGCCACGGCGGGCGCCCCGCCGAAGATCGGGGCGCTGTGCCGCTCAGACCACCGCTTCAGGCCCATGTTGTGGTACTGGTTCGGCGCGAGCAGCCACACCGGCCGGTCGGCAACCGCCGACTGCGCCGCCTCAGACGCGCCCTTGATCGGGCCGATGACGAGCCGCGCCTCCGGCAATTCCACCGACACGCACCGCAGCATCGCCGCGCCCTGCTGCCGCAGCACCAGCGACGACAGCCCCGGCGACACCTGCTCCCACTCCATGCGCCTGCTCCGGCAAGAGCGCGCTATAATCGGGAGGGTGATCCATGACCATGCTCCTGTCGCTCCTGCCTGGCCTCCTCTCCGGCTGCGCCGGACCCGATGATCCGGCCCACCTGAACATCGTGGTGATCCACGTCGACACCCTCCGCCGGGATCGGCTGCCGATCTACGGCTACGCGCGCCCGACGATGCCGCTGATGGCGGAGTGGCCCTGGCAGCGGGTGGACGGCTATACCTCGGCCTCCTCGTGGACGGTGCCGTCGGTCGCCTCGGTGATGAGCGGGCTGGAGCCGCACCGGCACGGGGTCAACAGCGCCCAGCCGACGACGTTTCTGGACGCCCCTACCTTCATCGCCGACCTCCGCGCGGCGGGCTACCGCACCCGGCTGGTCACCGGCAACAACATGCTGTCCCGGGGGCTGGGGCTGGAGAAGGACTTTGAGGAGCTTACCACCATCGAGGAGAAGGACGGCGACATGCTGGAGGTGGTGGACGCCGCCGTGTCCGGCCTCCCGGCGCACCGGCCCTTCTTCTTGTGGGTGCAGCCGATGGACCCGCACACGCCCTACAACCCGCCCGCGCAGGATCGGGGCCGCTGGGCGACCGATCCGCCCTTCGACATGGGAAAGGACATCGACAACGAGTACGTCACCACCGTCTATGCCGCCGAGGACGAGGCGGGCCGTGCCGCCCTCACTCAGTCGGTGCGGGATATCTACGACGAGCAGCTCCCTGGCCTGGATCGCGGCATCGACGGGCTGCTGCGCGATCTGAGGCAGCGGGGGCTGCTCGACAATACGCTGGTGGTGCTGGCCGCCGACCACGGGGAGATGCTGGGGGAGGAGCCGGGGACGTTCGGCCACGGGGAGCGGTTGCGCCCGGAGCTTGTGCGGCTGCCGCTGCTGTGGATGCCGCCGCTGGATCGGCCCGATCTGGTGTTCCTGCCCGCCGACTGCTCAGGGCAGAGCCAGGATCTCGGCCAGACGCTGCTGGCGATGGTGAACCTGCCGCTGATGCCGGGCGTGGACGGCATCGACCTGCGCGCGGGCTGCCGCAGCGGGGGGCGGCACATGATCTTAGAGGACGTGCTGACGGGCGTGGCGATCAGCACGCCGGAGGTCGAGCTGTCCTGGATGTGCGACCGCAGCCGCCTGGAGGCGTGGCGGCTGGAGCCGGAGATCGCCGATCTCGATCCGGCAGACCCGGCGGCGGCGGCGCTCCTCCCGGGGCTCCGCCTGTACGAGCAGGAGATAGCCGCCTCGCTCCCGGCGGATCAGGGGTGCGCCGCGCCCGTCCCCTGATCCCGGACCCCGGACGTCCTCAGTCCAGCACCGGGTCGTCTGTCAGCTCGCTCACCCTGCCCGAGACGCGCGTGTAGACGATCCCGATGGTGACAAAGCTCAGCGGCACCGTCACCAGCAGCCCCATCCCGCACGGGATCAGGCCGATCAGGTTGATCATCCCCATGATGAACATCAGCGCGAAGTAGCTGCCCTTTTGGCCGTCCATCATCTTCCAGCTCGCCCGCAAGCAGTCCACCGCGCCGAGGCGGGTGTCGATGGCAAGGAAGTTGCTCATCTGCAGCCCGAGGCCCAGGATGATCCCGGGGATGAACAGCAGCAGCGTCCCGCCGAACACCGCCAGCCCCGTCAGCAGCGCCGCCCCCAGCACCGTCCAGATCCGGTCGTAGCCGGTCGTCATCATCGAGAGGTCTGCCGGCTGGCCGCGCGCCACCGAGAGGTACATGCGGGTCAGGCCGATCTGGGAGGCCATCTGGAGGAAGAACTGCGGGATCGCCCCGATCAGCCCCAGCACGATCGCCACCAGCGCGATGACAAGCTCCTCCTCCGGCATCATCGCCTGCACCGCTACATTGACGATCGAGAGCGGCATCTGGATCACCATGTTCACCATGAACACCAGCACTGTCACGCCCACCCAGCCCACCACCATCGGCATCAGGTTCGGCGCCGTCTTCTCCCACGCCTCGCTCAAGACCTCAGTGATCTCCCACGGGCGCACCTGCGGCGGCCCGCCCTGCCCGGGGGGGTGTTTGTTGAGGCTGACCGGCAGCGGCGCGTAGGGATTGTCCTGCATCGAGACTCCAATGTAGAGTCCCGTTATAACATATCCGAAATGATCCGCAGATCATTGGCCGCCGCTGCCGCGACCTGCCGCGTGATCAGCCCGCCGTCGAGCAGCGCCCGCAGGTGATCCTCCAGCCGCTGCATCCCCTGGCTGCGCTGGGTCGCCAGCACGTTGTGGGTCAGGTGCATCCGATCCTCGCGGATCTGCGTCCGCACCGCGTCGTTGGCGATCAGCACCTCGCAGGCCAGCAGCCGCCCCCGCCCGTCCGCCCTCGGCAGCAGTCGCTGCGACACCACCGCCGTCAGCGTCGCCGCGAGCTGCACCCGCACCTGCGGCTGCGCGTTCGCCGGGAACACGTCGATGATCCGGTTGATCGTGCCGATGGCGCTCGGCGTATGGAGCGTGGCGATCACCAGGTGCCCGGTCTCCGCCGCCGTCAGCGCCGTCTGGATCGTCTCCAGATCCCGCATCTCCCCGACGCAGATCACGTCCGGATCCTCGCGCAGCGCATGCCGCAGCGCCCCGGCGAACGTCCGCACGTCCGTCCCCACCTCCCACTGGCTCACCAGCCCCTGCCCGTGCGGGTGCCGGTACTCCACCGGATCTTCGATTGTGATGATCTTGCGGCGCGTCCGCTGCGTGATGTGCTGGATCAGCGCGTTCATCGTGCTCGTCTTGCCGTGTCCGGTCGGCCCCGTCACCAGCAGCAGCCCTGCGTCCCGCAGCGCCAGCTCCCCCAGCGTCCCCGGCACCCCCAGCTCAGCCAGCGTCCGCGCCCGCGACGGCGTCACCCGGATCGCCGCCTCCGCCGCCCCGTCCCGCAGGTGGACCGACACCCGGAAGTGGCCCGTCGCCCGCCCCGCCCTGTCCCGGCTGATGTGCGTGAAGCAGAGCTGCCACTCCCGCTGCAGCTCCGCCGCGAGCTCCTCCGTCAGCAGGCTCCGCACCAGCGCGTCGCAGACCATCGGCTCCAGCGACGGGTGATCCAGCGGGCGGATCGTCCCGTGCAGCCGGACGGAGGGCGGCGCTCCGACGAGCAGGTGCAGATCGCTGGCGTGGAGCAGCAGCGTCTCGGCAAGCAACACTTCCAGTTCCATCGGGAGGCTCTATCGCATCCCCGGCGCGGTGCGATACACTCTCCGCATGCCGCGCTCCGCTCCCGCCTCGCCGCTCCGCTCCCTCCTCCCGCTCCTCTCCGTCGCCCTGCTCCCCGCCCTGTCCGCCTGCCAGACCATCGGCGGCAAGGATCTGGCCTACGAGGGGGAGCCCTGCGCGGACGCCGTCTGCGCCAGCGGGCTGACCTGCGCGCACGACGCCACCTGCCAGCTCGACGGCGCGGTCGGCACATGGGAGAGCGGGGTCGACTGCAGCGCCGCCGAGGAGTGCGCCTACGGGCTCGTCTGCTCCGCCGACAACCGGTGCGCCGATCCGGGCGAGCCTGGGACGGGCGGGCAGGGCGACGCCTGCGGCGGCGACAGCGAGTGCCAGGCCGGACACTTCTGCAGCGACGACGGCGCCTGCCAGGACATCGGCATCCCCTACTGGACGGGCGGCCCCTGCGAGGCGGACGATCCCGACAGCTTCCGCGCCCTGTTCGCCATCCCCCGCCTGCCCGCCTCCGCCGCCCTCGACTTCTACAGCCTCCCGTACCCCAACGACTTCCGCCGCCAGCCCTCCGGCGACCTCGATCTGAGCGGCCACCCCGTCTCCCCCGACGCCCCCGCCGTCCAGGCCCTCCTCGGGGCGCTCCAGGCGCAGGACGACTTCGGCCTCAACCCCACCGTCTACTTCCGCTTCTCCCAGCCCGCAGACACCGCCAGCCTCTCTGCGCTCACCGCAGGCGCCACGATCCGCTGGGCCGCCCTCTCCGGCGGCGAGACCTGCGAGCGCACCTCGCTCGAATACTTCTACCGCACCTCGCGGGGCCGCTACATCTGCCAGAACTGGCTCGCCGTCTCCGTCTATGACGGCCTCCCCCTCCAGCCCCAGACCACCTACGCCGTCTGGCTGGAGCGCGGCGTCCAGAACAACGCCGGAGATCCCGCCGGGCGCGACGAAGAATTCGACCTCGTCATGGCCGACGCCGCTCCCTCCGGCTACGCCCAGACCCTCGCCTGGGAGGCCTACAGCCCCTTCCGCGACTGGCTCGACGCCCAGGGCATCGACCGCGCCGAGGTCATCTCCGCCGCCGTCTTCACCACCGGCAACGCCTCCGACCGCATCCGCTACTTCGACGATCAGGCCGATGACGCCGTGCGCGCCGCCGATCTTGTGAAGTGCGACGCCGGGATCGGGAGCCCCTGCGACGACGGCGCCGCCCGCGACTGCGCCGCCGATCCCGCCGGGTACGACGTCCTCCACGGGCGCCTCTACGCCCCCTCCTATCCCGACAGCGCCGGGGAGATCGCCTGGGACGACCTCGACCGCCCCGTCCCCGCCGGGGAGCAGCCCGCCTGCTTCGCCCTCACCCTCCCCGAAGGCGCTCCCCCCGCCGGAGGCTGGCCCGTCGCCGTCTACACCCCCGATCTCGGCAGCACCTTCCGCGCCTCGATCGACAGCGGCCTCGCCGCCTCCCTCGCCGCCGAGGGCGTCGCCACCCTCACCGTCGAATTGCCCGGCCACGGCGCGCGCGGCTCCTCCTACACTGACCCCGCCGACCCCGTCCGCTGGCGCTCCACCCGCTTCCAGCACGTCGCCGATCTCCACGCCGCCGTCGCGCTGCTCCGCAGCCTCGCCCTCTCCGCCGCCGACAGCCCGACCGGCGCCGACCTCTCCTTCGATCCGGACGCCCTGTTCCTCGTCGGCCTCGGCGAGGGCGGCGTCGCCGCCACCGGCGCCCTCGCCTGGTCCCCGTACCTGAAGGGCGGCGCCCTCGGCAACACCCCCGGCTACAGCATGGCCTGGCTGCCCGATACGTACGGCCCCGTCGATATCGCCCACGGCCTCCAGTCCGCCTTCGCCGACTCCAGCATCGACGATCACCACCCGGTCATGGCGCTCCTCCAGCAGTACTTCGAGCCCATCGACCCTGCATCCAACGCCGAATTTCTCGTCCGCGATCCGAACACCGACGCCCGCCACCTCCTCGTCGTCGACGGGATCGCTGACGACACCCTCCCCCGCCCCGCCCTGCTCTCCACCCTCTACGCCCTCGATCTCCCGGTCGGCGGCGCCGTCATCGACGGCGACCGCTTCACCGCCACCGGCCTCCCCGCCGAGGAGAACATCTCCACCCCCGACGGGCGCCGCACCGCCGCCATCCTCCAGTACGACGCAGGCCACGACGCGCTGCTCAACGAGGCGATGCCCGCGCTCACCCGCTTCCTGGCGACGGGCAGCGTCGGGGTCCCGGTCATCGATCAGTGAGCTAAGGCGGCGCTCAGGCCGCCTCCACCCGGCACGGCAGCCCGTCCAGCGCCGCCGTCCCTGAGAGCGTGTCCAGCGCGTCCGCCGGGATCAGCGAGAACACGTCCGCCGCGTACCCCGCAGGCAGGTCGACGGCGTCCGGGTGCAGCCCCGCGTCCACCCGCACGACCGCCTCCACCGATCCCGCCGCCGTCACGATCCGCGCCCGCGCCCCGGCAGCGATGCCGTGCCGGGGGTGGAGGGTGACGCCGGGATCGGCGCCGATCCCCGCGTCGCTCCGGGCGGGGGGGCCGGGGAGCGGCGCGCGCGCGGCGGAGCCGAGCAGCCGGAGCGGGAAGGCGGGGATCGGCGCGGGCGGCTGCAATTCGCGCAGGGCGGCGGCGTACGCAGGTGGCAGCAGATGCATCCTGCCGTCGGGGTGGGAGGGGGTGCCGTGGGCGCGGTTCAGATCGCCGCCCTCCCAGGGCTTCCCGGCGAAGTCCTCCCACGGAACAGCGCTGTTCCGCTCCCAGTAGCGCCGCTCCCAGGCCGCGAGATCGATGGCGGCGAGCCGCCCCCCCATCAGCCGCAGCGCCAGCGGCAGCGGGCTCTGGAGCGCAGGGCCGCTGTGGAGCAGCAGGTCGCGCAGGATGACCGCCAGATCGCGGGCCTCGCCGGGCGCGCGGGCGAGCGCGGGGGTGGCGGCGGCGTGGCGCACCGGGAGCGTGGCGCCGTCGAGCAGCCGGAGCCCGGGCCGCTCCCAGTGATCAGTCGCCGGGAGGGCGTAGTGGGCGCGCCGCACTGTCTCTGTCTCCCAGGCGTCCACCGCGACGAGCAGATCCAGATCGTCGAGGCGCCGGTGGAGGTCAGGGCCGCCCGGCAGCTCCCGCCAGGGATCGGCGTGGAGCGCGAGGAGGGCGCGGGGCTGACCCTCGCCGGGGTGGTGCAGATCGGCGGCCAGCGCGGCGGCAGGCGCCTGCATCAGCAGGGTGGCGTGGCCCGAGCGGGCGGTGCCGGCAGGGAGCTGATCCCGCAGGTCGCTCAGGTCACAGGGGCCGGGGGGCTCGTAGATGCCGCCGGGCCGCAGCAGGTTCGCGGTGATGCCGTGGAGGGCGAGGATGGCCCAGGCGGTCAGGCCGCTGTGGCGGCTGGAGAGGGCGCCGTGGCCGCGCCAGCAGACCGCCATCGCGGCGCGGGCGAACTTCAGGGCGACCCCCTGGATGTCCCCGGGCTGCAGCCCGCAGGCCTCCGCGCACCGGGCGAGCGGCCAGGGGGCGAGGGCGGCCTCCAGCGCCTCGATGTCGCGCGTGTAGTCCCGGATGAACTGGGCGTCCTGCCACTTGTTATCCAGGATGGCGCGGATCATCCCGAGGACAAAGAACAGCTCTGTCCCCGGCAGGATCGACAGGTGCAGGTCGGCGGCGGCCGCCATCTGCGTGCGGCGCGCGTCGACGGCGATGACCTTCGTGCTCTTGGTCTTGCGGCTGTGGGCGAGATCGGCCCCCAGCCCCTGCCCCTGCTGCAGCGGCCCCCAGCCCCGCGCATGCGGATCGGCGCTGAGGAGCAGCACATAGTGGGCGCGCCCGATGTCCCCCTGCAGCGGGCTCACCCGCCCGATGACCCCCTGCGCCGCCTGGAGCCACGGCCCCCCCGCCTCCGCCAGCGGCGTGTAGAGGTGCGGCGTCCCCCAGGCCAGCGCCCCCCCGAGCGTCCGCAGCGTGCCGCGCAGATCGTCCCCGACCGGCCGGCCCGCCAGCAGCGCCAGCGAGGAGGGGCCGGACTGCCGGCGCAGATCCTTGAGGCGGCCCGCGATCTCCCGCGTGGCCTGCTCCCAGGACAGCTCCTCCCACCGACCCTCGCCCGGCGACCCGACCCGCTTCCGGGGCCGCAGCAGGCGGCGGGGA
>JBEIQZ010000602.1:0-3482 GCA_040376255.1 Alphaproteobacteria bacterium | reverse complement strand
TGATACGCCCCGGCTGGCCCGCCGCAAGCGGGCTGTGTACGCAGAGGACGTAAAACCGACAAAGCGCCCGTCGCTATAGATATGACCGTCCTCTGCGTTCACCCCCGGCACGGGCCAGCCGTCGCGCCTTAGCGCGGGGGGAGGCACCAGCGGCGTACGCCGCGCCGTGCCGATGCGGGGGGTAACCCCCGCAAATCAACAAGGACAGTCGCAGTAGTCGGCGCGCTGCTCAGCCACCGTCGCGCCGTCGACGCGGCTGAGGCGCAGGGTGTTCGGGAAGCTCTCCGCCAGGATCTCCGGCACGCTGTCACCGTCGGCGTCGAGCAGCCAGAGGTTGCTTACAAAGTCGGCGTCCTGCCAGCCGCCGAGCTGCCGGCCGAGGCCCGCGCCCTGTTCTGCGGGCATGAAGACGGCGAAGTGCGTCGCGCTGTAGCCGCCGCAGACGCCCCCGTCGTCGCTCTCGGTTCCGGCGACCAGCAGGAGGCTCTGCGCGCCTGCGGTGTGGCGGGTGACGGTGACGGCGCGCTGGCCGCTGCCGCTCCAGCGGGAGGCGAGGGCGGCGGTGGCGGCGGCGGTGAGGTCGGGGGCAGGGGCGCCGGGCCAGGCGGCGGGGGCGGGGCTCCCGGCGGGGACAGCGACGGCGGGGGCGGTGAAGGAGCAATTCAGCTCCTCGGCGGGCTGCGGGCTGCCGCACTGGGGGCCGGAGGGCGGGGACTCAGCCTGGAGGACGCCGAAGTGCGGGGTGCCGATGGTGACGGCGCTGCGGGCGACGCCGTTGCAGGATTTTGCCGTGCCGTCCACGGAGATCGTCGACCACGCTCCGCTGCCGGGGCCGATCCGCTGCTCCCAGGCGCCGTACTCCTTGTCGAGCGCGACCGCAGGCGGCAGGCCGTCCGGCACGCTCCCGGCCACCGGCACCCAGGACTTCCCGCCGCCGGACAGCACGAGCTGCACCGCGCCCCCGGTCACCGGCGCCTGCCGGGCGGCGCACCAGGCGTCGAGCGCGGCGGAGGGCGGGACGAGCGCCCCGGCGTTCTTTATGTAGTTGTCGATCCCGGCGGCCTTCAGCGCCTTCGACAAGGCGGCGGCCTCTTTTTTGTCGGCGCTGCTCCCGGCGATGGCGACGGTGTAGCAGGGCATCAGGTTCTTGAAGCGCGCCGACGGCAGGGTGCGCGGGGCGGTTCCGGGGACGGCGCGCACCGGGGTCAGCGCGGCGTCGGCCTCGGCGGCGACCAGCTTCGACGCGACGATGACGAGGTACTGCCCGCTGAGCGGGGAGAGCGTCGGGTCGTCGGCGGGCTTCGCGCGCTGTTTTGCGGGTTTTGCGGGCGCGGCAGCCGTCGCGGCAGCCGTCGCGGGCGCCTTGTCCGGGGCGGTCGGGGCGCCTCCGCAGGCCAGGATGGACAGGAGGGCAACCGGCAGCAGCGGGAGGTGTGTACGCATGATCATCGCTCCTGCTGCGCTCTAATCCGCTCCTGCCTGCGCGGTACCTCTCGCTGACCTGTCGGCAGGTTAACAGCGGCGCACTCTGAGGGATGACGATGGCGCGATCAGTTGTGTTTCTGGCAGCGGTGCGGACGGCGTTCGGGGCGCAGAACGGGGCGTTGAAGGATGTGACGGCGCAGGATCTCGCGGTGCCGACGGCGGTGGCGGCGCTCTCGCGGGCGGGCGTGGCGCCGGAGCAGGTGGATCACGTGATCTACGGCAACGTGCTCCAGACCTCGCTGGACGCGATCTACCTGGCGCGGCACATCGGGCTGAAGGCGGGCGTGCCGCAGGCGGTCCCGGCGCTCACGGTGAACCGGCTGTGCGGATCGGGCTTCCAGGCGGTGGCCTCGGGCGCGGAGCAGATCCTGCTCGGCGAGGCGGAGGTCTGCCTGGTGGGCGGGACGGAGAACATGAGCATGGCGCCGCACGTCATGTTCGGGCTGCGCGAGGGGTCGCGGTTCGGGCGCCCGCCGGTGATGAAGGATCTGCTGTGGGAGTGCCTGACCGACACGTATACGGGGCTGCCGATGGCGCAGACCGCCGAGAAGCTGGCGGATCTGTACAAGCTCGACCGCGCCGAGGTGGACGAGGTCGCGTGGCTCTCCCAGACGCGCTGGGAGCATGCGGATCGGGAGGGCCGGTTCAACGATGAGATCGTGCCGTTCCCGGTAAAGACCCGGAAGGGCGTCGTCCAGTTCAGCCGCGACGAGCATCCGCGCCCCCAGACCACCCGCGAGGTGCTGGCCTCGCTCCCGCCGATCTTCCGCAAGGACGGCTTCGTCACCGCCGGGAACGCCTCCGGCATCTGCGACGGCGCCGCGACGCTGGTGATGGCCGAGGAGGGCTGGGCGGCGGAGCGCGGGCTGAAGCCGCTGGCGCGCCTCGTCAGCACCGGCGTCTCAGGCTGCGATCCCTCGATCATGGGAATCGGCCCCGCCCCGGCGTCGAGGAAGGCGCTCGCGAAGGCCGGGCTGTCGCTCGATCAGATGTCGCTCGTCGAGATCAATGAGGCGTTCGCCCCCCAGTACCTCGCCGTCGAGCGGGAGCTGGGCCTCGACCGCGCCCGCACCAACGTCGACGGCGGCGCCATCGCGCTCGGCCACCCGCTCGCCGCCTCCGGCGCCCGCATCACCGCCCACCTCATCCACGCGCTGCGCCAGCGCGGCGGGCGCTACGGGCTGGGATCGGCCTGCATCGGCGGCGGCCAGGGCATGACCGTCATCGTCGAGGCGATGTAGCCGCCCGCCTGCGGCCGAGGAGGAGCAGCGGCAGCAGGGCGAGGGCAGAGGCGGGGGCGGCGCTCATGCAGCCGCAGGTCTCCGCCTTGTCGTCTGTGCCGGTGTCGGGCGGCGGGGAGTCGAGTGGGATACGATCACAGTCGTAGTAGGCGCCGTATTGGAGATAGAACGTTTCCTGTTCGTCACAACAATACGAGCCTCCTTCGGTAAGTTTGAAAAGATAGCCAATTAAGATTTTGTCTTTATTGAAGTTATATAAAGATAAAAATTCTGACTCTGAATCATCGTAGATCTGGTAAGATACTTCATCAGTATTGATGCATTTGTATTTTTTGTAACTATTTAAATTATTCCATGTTGGACATTTTTTGTTTTCAAATTGATTGCAAATGTATGAGATATTATCTACTGTGCATGCCTCATTTTCTTCGTTATAATAGTGATCAGAAAGATCAAGTCCTGCACATTTAGATGGAAAGGCATTTCTTATTGCGAGCAGCAAAAATAATTTCATTGTATTCCCTTTGGAAATGAAGCGGTGTGCGGAAGCAGGGCTTCTCTGCCCGGATGTCCGCCCCCCTGTTGAACGGTTGCCTGCCGCTGGCGGGAGGCGCGTTTCTTCGCGGGTGGAGCGTCGTGACACCCGTAACCTGCGGCGACGGGCGAAACCTCGGCACAACCACAATCGCCGATGTCGGCATCCCCTGCCAGTCGGAAAAGCGCCCCGATGTCCCGTCGCTTCGCCAGCTTCCAGGC
>JBEIQZ010000221.1:0-9076 GCA_040376255.1 Alphaproteobacteria bacterium | reverse complement strand
GCCGCTGCTGCTGCCGCTGCTGCTCTTGCTGCCGCCGGTGGAGCGGGGCGGCTCGTCGAGATCGACCTCTTCTTCCTCTTCCTCTTCTTCAAAGCCGAGATCCAGCTCCTCCTCCTCCTCGGGCGGGGGGGGCGGGCGGACGGCGGTGCCGGAGCTGCTCTTGCTGGAGCCGGAGGCGCTGCTGGAGCTGCCGGAGCTGCTCTTGCTGGAGCCGGAGGCGCTGCTGGAGGTGCTCTTCGGGGGCGGCGGGGGCGGCACGACCTCCTCTTCCTCGTCCTCGTCGACGACGAAGGCGCCGATCGTGAAGTCGTCGAGGCCCTCCTCTTCTTCTGGAGCGGCGCTGGCCGCAGCCCTGGCCTTCGCGTCAGCGGCGGCCTTCGCGTCGGCGGCGGCCTTCGCCTCCGCCGCTGCGTCCGCCTCAGCCTTGGCCTTCGCCGCCGCCGTCGCGTCCTCGTCGCCGTCGCTCAGGGTGCGCGGGCTGGCCTTCGTGCTCATCGGCGCGACGGCGGCCATCTCGAAGTCGTCCTCTTCGTCCTCGAAGGAGGAGGCGGAGGGGGTGGCGGCGGCCTTCTCCTCAGCGACGGCCTGGCCGGTCAGCTCGCGCACGATCTTGTTGGCGTTGTCGGCCAGCGCGGTCGGGCTCATCTCCATGTCGTAGGTGCCCTTGCGGACGATCGTGTTCCGGGCGCGGTCGTAGAGGATGACGTAGAGCTGCATCCCCTGCGGGCCGGTCCCCAGCGAGCCGCCGACGACGAAGTCCGCGCCGCTGGCCTTGGCGATGCCCGCGAGGCAGGAGGTGGAGCTGAGGCAGGAGGCCGCCCAGCCGGAGGGGGTCGGGATCGCGACGACCTCCTCAAAATCCGAGCTGAACCCGAGCTCCATCTCCAGCGTGCTGGTCGCCGCCGCCGCGAGCTTGGCATCGACCCCCTTGACCAGCATCGGCGGGATGACAGCCTTCCCATCGGCCCAGGCGAGGCCGGGGAGCATCAACACACCGGCAGACAGCAGTATCCGGATCATTCGGGGCATCAGTGACCTCCTACCTATCAACCCCCCACTATGCCACATCCTTACACCTGACGCCAGAGACAGAACCCTGCCTGTTATCAGAATGAAACCTGTCCGGAAGACTGTACCCGCCCTGCACGACCTCTGCACAGCGCCCGGGTGGCGGGGCGGCCGGGGAGGACTGTATAAGGGGCCATGTCTTCGAAGCTCCGATCCCTCCTGCCCGCGCTCTTCGGCGGGATGCTGTGGGGACTGTGCGATGCGTCGCGCATCCTGCTCCATGAACGCCTCTTCCTGACCGGGAGCGACCCGCTCTGGCTGCTCGGGGCGGGCGCGGCGGGCGCGATGGCGCTGGCGCTGCCGGGCGGGGTGCTGGCGGGGCTGTCGGGGCTGCGCCCGGCGCTGCGGGTGCGGGCGCTGTGGGCGGGGCTGCTGGTGCCGACGCTCGGCGCGATCGCGGTGCGCTGGTTCTCCGATCCGCCGCCGTTCCAGGCGCCGTTCTTCCTGCAGGGGAACCCGCTGGCCTTCGGCGGGATCGCGCTGGGGCTGCTGGGGGCGGCGTGGGGCGTCGGGCGGCTGCCGGGGGCGGCGCAGGCGGCGCTGCTCGTCGCGGCGCTCGGGCTGCGGGCGGGGCTGCCGTCCGGGGGGACAGCGGCAGAAGCGCAGGCTCAGGGGCAGGCCGCGCCGCAGGGAGATCGGCCCGACGTATTGTTGGTGACCCTCGACACCACCCGCTACGATCGCTTCGGCGCCAACGGCAACGCCCGCGTCGACACCCGCCACTTCGACGCCCTCGCCGCCGCCGGGGCGCGCTTCACCGCCGCCGCTGCGGTCGCCCCGGTCACCGGCCCCAGCCACGCGAGCATGCTCAGCGGCGCGGGGCCGTGGGATCACGGCGTCCTGCTCAACGGGGTGCCGCTCCCGGCGGATCGCCCGATGCTGGCGGAATTGCTGAAGGAGCGGGGCTACGCGACGGCGGCCTTCGTGAGCGCCTACGTCCTCGACGGGGAATTGGGCTTCTCGCGCGGCTTCGACGTCTATGACGACGACTTCGGCTGGCTGCGCGGCAGCGACGGGCTGCTGATGGCCCGGCTGCTGGCGATGTCCGCCCGCCACTCAGCCCCCGACACCGTGCTGGAGCGGCGCGGCGGCGACACCGCAGATCTCGCCCTCGGCTGGCTGCGCGCGCACCAGCGGACCGATCAGCCCTGGTTCGCCTGGGTCCACCTGTTCGACGCCCACGGCCCCTACGACCCCCCGCCCCCCTACGACACCCGCTACTACCAGGGCGATCCCTATGACCCCGCCCACACCTCCATGCAGCAGGTCTCTGACGTCGCCCCCTACCTGAAGCAGAGCCTGAAGGGCGTCACCGACCTCGACTATGTGCTGGCCCGCTATGACGGCGAGATCTCCTACGCCGACAGCCAATTGGGGCGGCTGCTGGAGGCGATCCCGGCAGACACCGTCGTGATCGTCATCGGGGATCACGGCGAGTCCCTCGGCGAGCACGGCGTCTGGTTCAACCACGGCGACGACCTCTATGAGACCAGCGTCCACGTCCCCCTCGCCGTCCGCTGGGCCGGACACATCGCCCCCGCCACCGTCCAGACCCCCTTCGAGGGCAGCGATCTCGCCCCCACCGTCCTCGGCCTGCTCGGGATCGCCGCCCCGCCCGCGATGACCGGGCAGTCCGCCGCGCCGCTCCTGCTCCCTGCCGACCTGACCACCGGAGCGCCGCCCCCCCGCGCCATGGCCGCCGCCATGTGCTTCGACCGGGTCGCCAACCTCGAAGAGCGCAAGGCCGGGCGCATCACCGCCCCGCGCTGGCGGATGTCCAGCCTGCGCGGCCCCGGCTCCCGCTACCTCCTCCGCGAGCTCACCGGCGACGCCAGCTACTTCGATCTCAATGCCGACCCCACCGGCCTCACCGACGCCCGCGCCGACCTGCTCGCCACCCCCGACGGCGCCGCCCTCGACGGTATCCTCAACGCCCAGGCCGCCGCCCTCTTCGGCTCCACCGCCACCGGGCGGAGCGCCGCCGAGACCACCGACGAGGTCCGCCAACGCCTCGAAGCCCTCGGCTACCTGGATCAATAAGGATCAACAGATGGTCTTCGGCGAATCTCCCCTCAAAGACATCTACCGCCGCCTCGTCTGGGGGCCGGGCCGCGAATTGCTGGAGCGCGCGCCGTACGGCTGGGAGTACGCCGCCTGGCGCCGGATCGGCAGCCTCGTCGGCCATGCCGCCGCCGCCAAGCGCGCCGAGGTCATCAAAAACCTCCGCCGCGCCTTCCCCGACCGGGACACCGCCGCCCTCGAACACATCGCCGTCCAGACCTTCGCCACCCACTTCGTCAACCAGTACGCCAGCTTCGCCTTCGGGCGCATCGCCATCCACAACTGGACGCGCTGGCTCCGCTTCGAAGGCCTCCACCACATCTGGGCGGCCCGCGCCGCCGGTCAGGGCGTCGTCCTCATGCACCCCCACACAGGCCCCGCGCAGCTCCCCCTCTGCGTCCTCGGCGTCATGGGGCTCCCCGTCCACCAGATCGGCGGCGGAGAGCCGGCGGTCGAAAAATCGGAGATCGGACGGTGGGCCACCGCTGAGCGGCACCGGCTGGAGGCCCGCATGCCCGTCACCCTCCACAGCGGACAGGGCTACCTCCGCAGCCTCGTCCGGGCGCTCCAGGCCGGAGAGATCGTGCTGACCGCCTGCGACGGCACCGGCGGCGGACAGGAATTGGGGCGGCGGCTCGTCCGCACCGTGCTGGGCCAGCCGATGCGGCTCCCGGTCGGGGCGTGGTACCTCGCGGCGCGGGGAGAGGCGCGGCTCCACCCGATGTATTGTGTGGTAGACCCGGAGGATAAAAGCAGGTATCTGGCTCGGATCTTGCCGGCAGAGGAGGTCGGAGGGGGGAGGATCGGGGAGGTGCTGGAGCGGGGGGGGGATCGGACGGCGGAGATCCTCGGGGAGATACTGGGGCGGTATCCGGGGGATTGGCTGTTCTGGGATGCGTTCAGGCCGGGGGATCTGCTGGACACGAAGGAACGAAGGAACGAAGGAGGCACGAAGGGGGAAGGGGGGGAGCGGGGGGACGGGGAGAGGGGGGAAGGGGAGAGGGGGGGATGATGGATTTTTTTATCAAGGGGTGGGTGGGTGGGGCGGTAGTGGCGGCGGCGGGGCTGGCGGTGATGACGGCGTGGAACCCGTTTTTTCCGGATATACCGTGGCTGGCGGCGGGGATGCTGGCGGCGGCGGCGGCGGCGGGACGGCGGTTCGGGTGGCGCAGCGGGCCGGTGGCGGCGGGGGCGGCGGCGGCGGCGGTGTGGGCGGGATGCTCGCTGGTGACGCCGCAGGGGGCGGCGCCGGTGCGGACGCTGATCTACGGGGTGGACGGCGGGACGTTCGCGGTGATCGACGCGATGGGGGAGGAGCTCCCGGCGTTTATGGCGCTGCGGCGGGAGGGGAGCCGGGCGCAGCTCACGTCGATGGAGCCGATGTTTTCGCCAGTGTTATGGACGACTATCGCCTCAGGGCGGATGCCCGATGACCATGGGATACGCGGGTTCTTTGTGCATGCCGATGACTGCCGGGTGGCGCGGTTCTGGGATGTCGCCGAGCAGGCGGGGCAGCGGGTGGGCCTCTACAAGTGGCTCGTCGACTACCCCCCGCGCCAAATCGCCGGGTTCTGGGTGCCGTCCTGGCTGGCCCCGGCGGCGGAGACCTGGCCTCCGGAATTGGGGGTGGTCAAGGAATTGGAGCTGTCCCGGCGGCTGCGGCGGAAGCAGGTAACCCCGGGACGATCCGCGCTCGCGGCAGCTCCTGACCTGATCCGCGCCGGGCTCAGGCTCTCGACAGCAGTGCGGGCGGCGTGGTGGCTCCTGCGCGAAAAAGTCCAGCGCCCCGACCCGGTCACCGCCAACGTCGAGCAGCAATTGCTCCGGGGCTGGATCGACCGGGATGTGTTTGTGCGGCAACTGTACAAAGAGTCGCCGGAGATCGCCAGCTTCACCTACTACGCGACGGATGGCCTCGCCCACCTGTACTGGGATCGCTATGAGAAGGGCGGAGACGAATTGCGCGCTGCTTACCGGCAGGCCGACGCCATCCTCGCCGAATTCCGCGCCCGCCTCTCCCCCGACGCCCGCCTGCTCATCTTCAGCGATCACGGATTCAAGGCCATGGACGCCGGGGGTCAGGCCGGTCAGTTCGCCCCCGCCACCGCCCGCCTCAAGGCCCGCATGTCCGCCGCCGTCGGCCCGGTCGATGTCAGCCGGGTCGGGGCCAAGCTCTCCGTCGGCCTCCAGAGCGAGGCGCAGCGCGCACAGGCGCTCCTCTGGCTCGCGCAGCTCACCGACAGCACCGGTCAGCCCTTCTTCCTCACCGCCGACACCCCCGACAGCCGCCTCAGCCTCGCCCTCACCCTCCGCGATGAACACATCACGCCCGCCCGCATGCAGACAGACACGGTCGGTGGAGAGGCGGTCACCGATTATGTGACGCTCACTGACAGCTACACCGGGACGCACCGCGCGGACGGGATCTTCTATGCGTGGGGGCGCGGGGTCGGGGCCGGAGTGGAGCTGCCGGAGATGCGGTTGATCGATGCGGCGCCCACGATCTTCGCGGCGGCAGGGCTCGCGGCGTCGGTGGAGATGCCGGGACATGCCGTGATCTTTGAGGAGAAGGCGCGGGTGCAGGAGCTGGATGGGCTGATTGAGGGGCTGCCGTGGTTGACGGGGGCGGAGGGGGTGGAGGAGGAGCGGTTGAGGCAGTTGGGGTATGTGGATGGGAAGTGAAGGGGTTGCTTATTTTGTCATAATATCCTCATATTTTTTCCATACTGTCTCCCACCGATACTGCTCGACAAACCGCCGCCCCTCGCCGCCGATCTCTGCACGCCGCTGGGCGTCTGATGCCAGCTTGAGCATCGCGTTCCGCAGTTGTTCGGCGTCATCCATCGGGACGGGGATCCCGATGCCGCCGGTGGCTTCGCGGACTGCGGGCTGATCGGACCAGATGACGGGGAGGCCGGCGGACATCGCCTCGACGGCGCCGTAGCCGAAGCCCTCCTCCATGCAGGTGGGGAAGAGGGCGATGTGCGCCTGACGGTAGAAGAGGGCGATGTCGGGGACATCAAAGTGGAATTCGACGGGCAGCTTGTAGGACTGGACGCGGAGCTGATCGGCGTAGCGGGGATCTGCTTTTGCGCCGACGATGAGGAGGCGGAAGTTTTTGCGCTGATCGGGCGCATGCGGCCGAGGGCGTCGATGGCGACGTGCTGACCCTTGCCGGGGAGGACGCGGGAGACGAGGATGAAGGTGAGCGGGCCGGGAGGCGGGGGCTGCGGCTGGAGGCGGTCGAGGTCGACGCCGTTGTGGATGGTGTGGACACGATCCGGGGGGACGCCGATGGAGAGGAGGCGGTCGCGGGTGGCGGCGCTGACGGCGATGAGGCGGGCGTCGCGGGCGCGGAGGCGGTAGAAGGCCTCGCGGAGCCGGGAGGCGGGGGATCGGGCGGCCTGACCGAAGTTGAGGTCGTGGACGAGGATGAAGGTGGGGAAGCCGGGGGCGACGGCCTCGATGGAGTTGGCGAGGACGGCGTCCGGGCGGAAGCGGGCGGCCTCGGCGCGGGTGGCGGCGGCCATGCGGAGCCAGGCCGAAGCGCCGCCAGCGCGGAGATCGACGGGGACGGCCTCGGGCGGGAGCAGGTCGCGGGACTGGCGGAACCCGGCGAGCAGGCGGACGCTGTGGCGGGCCGGAGACGCGAGGGATTGCGCGTAGAGGCTGGAGAACACCGTCTCAGTGCCGCTCTGGACGTCGGGAGGGTAGCGGCGGGCGACCATGAGGATCTTCATCGTTTCTCTGTACAGGGCTTGTGACAGGCAGGGAAGCGCACTATCCTGCCCTCTGGCAGTCCGCCCCAGCCCATGCAACACCAGGTACATGCGAGAACCGACGTCGGGAGAGTCCGGGAGCGGAACGAGGACAGCCACCGTCTTCACCGCCGGGAGGACGGCGTCCACCTGCTCATCGTCTGTGACGGGATGGGCGGCCACTCCGGCGGGGACGTCGCGAGCCGGATCGCGGCGGAGACCATCGAGGAGCGCCTGAAGATCGCGGATCGGGGCGCGCCCGCCGCCGCCATCCGGGAGGCGCTCACCGAGGCAAACGTGCGGGTCAACGCCGCGACGACGCCGGACAAGGGGCTGGACATGGGGACGACCGCCGTGGTCGCCTGGGTGGACGGGTCGAAGCTCTGGTACGGCTGGGTGGGCGACAGCCGCCTCTACCACTTCCGTGGCCCGGCCCGGATGCGGATGACCGCCGACCACACCCGCGTCCAATTGCTCATGGAATTGGGGCTGCTCACCGAGAACGAGGCGCGGCGCCACCCGGAGAGCCACATGCTCATGCAGGCCATCGGCGGCGGCCCCTCAGCCCAGCAGGGGTTCGCGCCCAGCGTCACCGACTCGCCCGCCCCGATGGCAGAGGGCGACGTGCTGCTGCTCTCGACGGACGGGCTGCACGATCTGGTCGAGGAGCCCGCCATGCTGCTCGCCATCGATGGGAAGCGGCCGGAAGAGGCGACCCATGAGCTGATCTACGCCGCGCTCCAGGCGGGCGGGCATGACAACGTCACCGTCGCGCTGCTCGTCGCCGGTCGCGGACAGGTGCCGGAATTGGCCCCCGATCAGCGGGCGTGGCTCGCCTCCCGCATCCAGCGCCGCAAGCCCAGGGGGCCGGGGCGCCTGCGCATCGGCATCGCGCTGCTCGTCGGCGCCGCCGTCGGGACGGTGATCGGCGTGGGGCTGAGCAACGCGCTGCGAGGGTGGTTCTGGCCATGAACGGAGAGATCAACAGGGAGATGCTGGTCTATGAATGTGCGCGCGGGCGGGTCGAGGTCTGCACCGCCTGGGACACCGCCTCCGTGCTGGCGACGATCGAGGCCGGCCTCGCCCGCTGGGAGCACCGCCTCCCCGCTGACCGCGACAGCCGCATCGTCATCAAGCCCAACCTCAACAACGACCTCCAGGCGCTCACCGGCAACTGCACCGACCTGCGCGTGCTGGAGGGGCTGCTCGGCGGCCTGCGGCGGCGCGGCTACCGCGACATCACCGTGGCGGACGGCTCGAACGTCGGCGTGGCCCGGCGCGGGATCGACAGCTTCTCCCGCCTGAAGGTGCGGGAGCTCTGCCAGCGCCACGATGATGTCCGGGCTGTCCGCGTCGTCGATCTCAACACCGACGCCGGGCGCGAGATCCCCCTGAAGGCGGGCGGCCTCCCCCGCGTCGCCGCCACCGTGCTGGAGAGCGATTTTCTGATCTCCGTCCCCAAAATCAAGACCCACGCCGAGGCCGGGCTCTCCTGCGCCATGAAGAACTGGGTCGGGATCGCCTGCGGCCAGGACAAGCGCCACATGCACTACGACCTCGGGCGCAACATCCTCGCGCTGAATGAGGTGGTGCTGCCGGATCTGATCGTGGTGGACGGGCTGATCGGGATGGAGGGGAACGGGCCGGGGGACGGGGAGCCGTTCCGGTTCGGGCGGCTGATCTTCTCGGACGATGCGTTCCTGAATGACGCGGTGGTGTGCAGGCTGGTGGATATGCCCATCGGGCGCGTCCCCTACCTCGTTCATGCCCGCGAGGCCGGTCACCTTGATGACAGGCTGATCGCTGACATTGAAGCCCGGTTGCCGGTGATAAGGAAGATACAGCCCGCGCCGCCCCGGAGCCGCCTTGCAGAGCTGTCAGAGGCAAAAAGCCTCATGTGGCTGAAGCGCGCAGTCCGGCCCGTCGTGGCGAAGCCGCAGGTCGCAGAGGTGGCCTACCGGCTCGGGATCATCCAGGATGTTTATGTTATGCAGGACACCACGCTGAAGGTCGTCGGGCGTACGTCGGACGGCTGCGGGGAGTGCCGGCGGTGCGAGGAGGTGTGTCCGACAGGGCTGTCTACAGAGGAGATCGGGGTGAAGACAGGGATGCCGGATTGTGTGCAGTGTCTGTATTGCTGGTGGGTGTGTCCGGAGGGGGCGATCCGGGTGGAGGGGGAGGTCGGGCAT
>JBEIQZ010000011.1:0-33991 GCA_040376255.1 Alphaproteobacteria bacterium | reverse complement strand
CATGTTTCAGAAACTGCTATCAGTATTTCAAAGACCGTCAGATGGACTGACAGGACGACGTCTCCGCTTCCGCTTCTCGCCGCAACCCCATCTATCTATCCACCACCCTGTCACCCGTCAACCTCGTTTCTGAAATCTTTTTCTCAACATTTCAGTGTCAAGAATCAGATACACTTCGAGATTGAAACAGAAGCCGTCGTGAAACCACTCCGGATCTGGATCCGAGAATCCGCTACAGGTGCCTCTGTGTCTTCCTCCCGTCTCCAGGAGGCGTCTTTCAGAGCGCCCAACCAGTTATCCAGAGTACTCTCTGGCGTCAAGAAGAAATTCCAAAGATATGGGGGTGCATCAGCGCCGACTTCCATAACCACCCGCCTATGAGGCCGATCAACAGCCCGGTCGCGATCTTCTGCTCCCACGGTCCCAGCCGCCGCATCAGCCCCGCGATCAGCCCCCGCCCGGTCGCGAGGTCGAACATCCCCAGCACCGACACCAGCACCGTCCCCGAGAACAGCACCACCCCGAACGGCTGGTTGTGCAGCGCCTCCAGCAGCCGCCCCTCCGCCATCAGCGCGAAGGTCGTCGTCATCCCGCACATCGGGCAGGGCCAGCCGGTCAGCGTCAGCACCGTACACCCCGCCAGCCCGAGCTGCCGGTGCGTGCCGAAGCCCTCCGCCGCAGGCTCCAGCCAGGCGGCGACGATCAGCACCAGCGTCGCCGGCACCCCCAGCACCCCGCCGAGCATCCGGGCTCCCCGCCCCTGCGAGAGCCCCGACATCCGCTCCACCTGCGCGTTGAGCCACTGTTCAAACCGGTTCGCAGCCTCTTTCAGCTGCTCCATCCCCTTCATCTCTCCGCTCATACCCCCTCCCCTGTTTCCAGCCCGCCCAGCATCCCCTCCACAAGCTCCTCCAGCCCCCCCGCCCGCTGCTCCAGCCCTGTCAGCAGGGCATCGGTCTCGCGACGCACCGTCCGCAGCTCAGAGGCGAGGTTGATCGCGGTCAACAGTGACACTGTGTACTCATCCATCGACGGCGCCCGCACGGCGAGATCCCGCATCCGGCGATCCACCTCCGCCGCCACCATCTCCAGCTCCGCACCGTCCTCTGAGCGGAGCGTGTAATTCCGGCCCCGGATCGTGATCTGCTTGAGCATCGGCCCTCTGGTAGTAGGATGGAGCAATTGGAACCCCGGAATTAGCCTGCCCGGAACAGCCCCGCCACATAGGCGGCGGCATCGAAGTCGCGGAGATCCTCCACCTTCTCCCCCACCCCCACCAGCTTCACCGGCAGCTTCAGCTCCTCCGCGATCCCCACCACCATCCCGCCCTTCGCCGTCCCGTCCAGCTTCGTCAGCACCACCCCGGTCACCCCGGCCACGTCCTTGAAGATCCGCGCCTGGCTCATCGCGTTCTGGCCCATCGTCCCGTCCAGCACCAGCAGCACCTCATGCGGCGCCCCCTCCACGACCTTCCCGATCACCCGCCGGATCTTCCCCAGCTCGTCCATCAGCGCCTTGTGCGCCTGGAGCCGCCCCGCCGTGTCGAGGATCGCCACGTCCGCCCCGCGCGCCTTCGCCGCCACCAGCGTGTCATGCAGCACCGAGGCCGGATCCGCGCCCTCCTGTGCCGCGATGACCTCCACCCCCGCCCGCTCGCCCCACACCTTCAATTGCTCGATCGCGCCCGCCCGGAACGTGTCCCCCGCGCCGAGGATCACCTTCCTCCCCGCCTTCTGGTAGCGGGCCGCGAGCTTCCCGATGGTCGTCGTCTTCCCGCTCCCGTTCACCCCCACCACCAGGATCACCTGGAGCCCGCTGGCCGGCGCCAGGATGGACACCGCCCCCCTCCCCTGCACCGCCTCCAGCCGCTCCCGCAGCAGCCCCTGGAGCGCCTCCCGCAATTCCACCATCGGCGCGTCCTTCCGCACCCGCCTCCGCAGCTCCTCCACCAGCCCCATCGCGACCTTCGCCCCCGCGTCAGCCCGGATCAGCGCCTCCTCCAGCGACTCGAACGCGCCCTCGTCCACCTTCTCCCGCGCGAACACCCCGCCGAGCACCCCGCCGAGCGCCTCGCGCGTCCGCCCGAGCGCCGCCAGGAAGATGTCCCCCGGCCCCGGCAGCGCAGACACGTCTCCACCGGGCAGCGCAGGCGGGCGCGGACGCATCGCCACCGCGACCGCGACCGCGACCACCAACACCGCCGCAAGCCCCAACCACACCATCGGGTTGTCCATGCCCCCCCCTGTCAGTTGTTCATCACCGTCCGCGCCATCGTCGAGGCCCTGAGCAGGCGCGGCTCCAGCTCTCCGCGCGCCGCGCGATCCTCGAAGGTCGTCCAGCTCGTCTCCAGCGAGATCAGCTCCAGATCGGTGCGCGTCCAGCTGAACGCGGGATCAGCGACTGGGACGCTCCCGCTCCACGATCCGTCCGTGTAGATGTCATGGACGCGGTGGTTGCGATCGGTCAGCCGCAGCCGCACATAGCCGGAGCGGCTGTCGACGGTGAACTGCACCGTCCGCGCGTCCGGATCCCACGCGTCGATCACCGCCACGTCCTGCAGCGGCGGCACGCTCACCAGCACGTCCCGCACCTCCGCCACCGCCGAGCAGACCGGCCCGCCCGATCCCAGCCCGCCGACCTGGTTGTACACCAGCACCGCCGACCCCACCGAGACCGGCAGCTCGTCCGGATCCGCCCGCTTCACCTCGGCGCGATCCCCGGCCAGCCCGCTCCCGAAGCCGTCGAACAGCCAGCCGTTGTCCGGGTTCTCCTCCGCCGCCATCAAAAAATACCGCTCTGTGCCGTTGAACCCGGCGGGGAGCGGCGGGAGATCCAGCAGGACGCTGTCCGAGAACGCCGCCGAAGGCGCGATGTCGATCTCCGCCGTCGCGTTCTCAACCCCCGTCCCGGTGTTGTATCCCCAGGAGAAGCGGTCGAGCTGAGAGGTGATCACCGCCAGCGCCTCCCCGGCGCCCGCCCCGAGCGGCAGATCCGCGATCAGCAGCGGCCCCGTCAGCGCCCAGGCCGCCACCGGCCCGTCGAACGACGCAGAATAATAATCCTCCGCCGTCCCCTCCACGAACAGGTTCGACGGCGCCGTCACGTCGAAGCCGATCACCGAGATCGTGCGATCATCGGCGAACAGGTCGTCGAGCACCACGCTCCCCAGCTCCCCCTGCACCGACGCCCCCGCCATCCCGATGACGATCTCGTTCCACGCAGCGTCCTCGACCCCCCCGAAATTCACCTGCCCGTGCAGATCCGCCTCAGCCCGGTCGTCCTGGTACAGATAGACCGGCAGCACCACCGACCGCGAGATCGTCCCGATCAGCGAAGCCGAATTCCATGCGTCGCTCCAGGCAGTCACCGTCAGCGGCCCCGCGTCCGGCGCCGGGATCTCCGCCTCGCCCCGCGCGTCGGTCACCGCCGTCGTCCCGTCCTCCAGCCGGATCGTGAAGCCCTCGCGCCCCGCGCCCGACTCCACCCCCCACACCCGCACCGTCATCATCCCGTCGTCGCGCACGGTGATTGTCGCCTCCGCCGTCAGCCCCTCCAATTCCGCCCGCAGCACTGTCGTCCCCGCCCTCGCCGTGATGACCGTCCCCGCATCGGTCACCGCAGCGATCGTCGGATCGTCGCTGATCCAGACCGCGCCCGTCGCCACCTCCCGCGCCCCGTCGGGCCGCGTCCCCACCAGCCGCATCGGCCAGGTCGCCCCGACTCCCACCGTGATCCCGGACGGATACAGCTCCAGCAGCGTCCACGGCGGCGGCGGCTCGTCGCTGTCCCCGGAGTGACCGGGGGAGTCGGAGTCGTCCGCCGCAGAGTCTCCCGAGTGGGCCTTTGAATCGCTGTCCGGGATGATCTCGGAGTGCTTGTAGATGATGCCGGTGTCTTCAGGAGAGTCCTTCACATCCGGCTTGGGACAGGCGAGCAGATAGAGCAGCATGGGCAACCTTTGCCACCCAGGATAGCCGCGCGACCCGTTATAAGCCACACGGTTATTCTTACCACTGAGGTGAAGATGGGACTCTGGGCGATCGGAATCTGTCTGGCAGGACTTGGACTCGGCAAAAAGGATCCCGCCCCCCAGAACCCTCCTCCGGAATCCCCTCCTGCCGACGGCGCCCCCGCTGATGGCGCGCCTGCCGAACCCGCGCCCGCCGAACCCGCGCCCGCCGAACCCGCACCTGCCAGCTCGCTCGGCCTCTCCCGGCCTCCGGCCACCCCGACCGCAGCGCCGACAATCCCCCCGCCCACCGTGACCGGGACGGTGAGCGGCACCCTGGGCGGCACTGCGGGCGCCCCGGCGATCCCGGAATTGCTGGGGATGCCCGTCGCCGTCGCGCAGCAGCTCTGGGCGATGGAGGTGCGCCGGGCGCCGGTGTCTGAGTTCGCTCCCTTCCTCCAGCACGCCGATCCGGACGTCCGGGCGCGGGCGGCGATGGCGCTCGGTCGCCTGCCGGACGGGACAGGGCGCCCCCCGTCCTCGGAATTGCTGAAGCTGCTGGACAAGGCGGCGCAGGACGATCAGGTCGCGGTGCGGCAGGCAGCGGTGACGGCCCTCGGGCTGACGCCCGGATCGGGGCCGACGCTGATGGCGCGGTGGAAGACGGAGACCGATCCGGAGACCCGGCGGCTGCTGCTGTGGGGGCTTGGGCGGACCGGGGATCGGGAGGCGGTGCCGGTGGCGCTCGCGGCGCTCTCCGGGCCGATGGCGGCGGAGGCGGCGGTGGCGCTCGGGCGGATGGGGACGCGCAAGCTCGACGGCGCGCAGACGGAGCCGGTGGCGGTGGCGCTCCTGCAGCTGCTGAACTTCCCGGTCGGTACGGCCCGGCTCCATGCGGCGTGGGCGATCTCAAGGCTCAACGTCAAGGAGCTGAGCGCGGCGACCCGGGAGCGGCTCTGGCAGGGCGTCCGCCGCGATCCGGATCCGCTGGTGCGCGCGTGGCTGCTGAAGGCGTGGGCCGCACCGGCTCCGGCGGCGGATCGCGCCCGGATGCTGGCAGAGGCCGCCGGGGACGAGGCGCCGGGGGTGCGGATCGCGGTCGCCAGGGCGCTCGGGCGCTACGGCTGTGAGGGCAGCCCTGATGCGCTGCTGCCGCTCCTCAACGATCCCGAGGTCGCGGTGCGCGTGGAGGCGGACGCCGCCGCAGGCGCCGCCGCCACCGGCGCATGCGTCGGCCCCGTCGACGGGATGACCGCCCGGCTGGAGGCCGCCCCCCCGGAGGAGGCCGCCGCGCTCATCCACGCGCTCGTCCGGCTCAAGGCGATGCCGGACGCCGGGCTCAACGCATGGCTCAACGGCTGGGCGGTCAGCGCCCGCCCCCTCCAGGTCCGCATGGCCGCCATCGAGGAGCTGAAGGACGTCGGCCGCCTGCAGTACATGGCGATCCACGAGACGGTTCCTGCCATCCGCTCCACCGCTGCCACGACGCTGCTCGCGCTGAAGCCGCCCACCGAGGACGTGCTGGCCCTGCTCGGGGCAGGCGACGAGGTCGTCGTCGAGATCGCCGCCGACGCCTTCGCCGACGCCCCGGACGCCCGCGCCGAGCCGCTGCTGCTCGGCGTCCTGCGCCGCCCCTCCCCGCCGCCGCCCACCGTCGCCGCCTGCCTGCGCGCCCTCGGGAAGCTCTACCTGAGCGGGAAGCTCAAGACCCCCTCCGCCGAGGCCGCGCCGCTGGTCAAGGGCTGGCTCAGCCGCTTCCCCGCCCTCGCCGCCGACGCCGCCCCGCTGCTCGGCCTGCTCCGCATCACCGCCCCGCCCGTCCCCGCCCCCGATCTGCCCGATCTCGCCGAGATCCTCCACATCCGCTCCGCCCGCATCCAGACCGCCCACGGCGAGATCCGCGTCGAATTGTTCCCTGAGGTCGCCCCCCTCACCGTCTGGAACTTCGCCCGCCTCGCCGAGCAGGGCTTCTATGACGGCATCAGCTTCCACCGGGTCGTCCCCGACTTCGTCATCCAGGCCGGAGACCCGCGCGGCGACGGCATGGGCGGCCCCGGCTACGCCATCCCCGACGAGCTCTCCCCTGAACCCTACCGCACCGGCACGCTCGGGATGGCCCTCTCCGGCCCCGACACCGGCGGCAGCCAGTGGTTCATCACCCTCACGCCCCAGCCGCACCTCGACGGCGAGTACAGCGTCTTCGGGCGGCTCACCCTGGGCCGGCAGACCACCTCCGCCATCCGTCAGGGCGACACGATCAGCGGGATCCGCATCGAACGGATCTGATCAGTTCATAATTCAGTTCATAATGTCGCTCTTGCGCTCGCGCGGGAACAGCTCAGTGGACAACATGTGGAGCGTCGCGTGGCGCGTGCTCAGCACCCGCTCCACCCCCCAGCGGGCAATAAAGGGCAGCGCCACGACCGATGCCACCCCGATCAGCATGAGCGCCGCAGCGGCGATCGTCGACTGGTACATCATCACCGCCCCGAGCCCGATCGCCAGCAGCCCGATCGCCAGCAGCGCCGCGCCCTGCGCCATCGCGACGAGCATCCGTCCCGCCGTGCGCGGCACGAACCGCAGCTCAGACGGCGCCTGGCTCAGGTGGCGCAGCATGGTGGCCGCCGCGCCGGGACGGCCCTGCCAGAGCTGAAACATCGCATAGAGCAGCATCTCCGGCCCCGTCCCGAGCGGCCGATCCTCCATGCCCTCCGAGAGCAGCTTCCAGCCCTCGTCAAACCGGCGCTGATGACAGAGCGCGAGCGAATGCAGGTAGCGCAGCAGCGGATCGTGAGCGTGGTGCAGCCGACCGACACAGGCGTTGAACGCCGCGCGCTCCGCCTGCTCGTCCATGAGCGCCACCAGCGCCGCTGACGAGGCCAGCGCCCGCCGCCCCGGCTGTTGCTCCAGCCCGGACTCGAACAGCCCGATCGCCGCGCCGAGGTGACCGTCGTAGAGCGCCCGCATCCCGTCGATGAACGGATCGCCGCTCCCCGGCGGCGCGACCTCATCGAGCGCCGACAGATCGGGAAGATCACCGGCCCCGGTCAGCAGGAGCGCGCAGTCCCCGGACTGCCAGGAGGTAAGCAGCCGCTCCACCCCCTCCATCACCGGCATCCCGGCAAGGCGCGCGCGCGCCGCGCCCCACGCCTCGACCGCCCCCGCCGGACCCTGCCCGTCGATCCGCCACGCATAGAGCAGGTAGGAGCGCTCCCCGATCTTCACAAAGATCGTCTCCCCGACCCCGCGCTCCACCACGGAGCACTGCATCGGCGGCGGCCCATCGACCTCCTCCGGGAAAGCGCGCCGCAGGAAGGAGGCCACCTCCGCCGCGAGGATGCTCCCGAGGACAGGCCCGTCTGTGCCGTCCGAACCGGGCCGGAGGGTGCTGATGGCGAAGTATTCAAGGTAGCTCCGGCGGAGCTGTTCGATGCGCTGCCGGCAGTGCAGCACCTCCTCCTCGACCTCGCTGGCGTCGTCGAACCGGAGGATCGCGGAGCGGATGCGGCGCTGATAGAGGCGGACGGACTCATCATAGGAGAACCGGCGCACCTTCCCGTCGCGTCCCACGATCTCAACGGGGAACTCCACAATTTGAGAATAGTCCCGCTGAACCCCGCGACGAAGACGCAACAGACGCTCCATACCCGTCATCATAGCACCTCTCCGGAGAGGTACGGGGCATCTCCTCCATCGATCTATTTCATCGTACTTACGAGGCCGTCGATCTCAGCGGACGCCAGCAGAAATGGCGGACCGCCAGCCTCCGAGCGGCACAGGCGGTTGTCGCCGATCTGCTGTCCGATCCGCACGGTCTCCTGCTTTCCCTGCCCGATGGAGAGCCGGATCACCCCGTATGTCTCTGTCAGATCGGGCAGCGGAGACTGGCTGCGATCCGCCTCCATCCCGGTCAGCGCCTCCAGGATCGGATCGACCACCGCCGCCTTGCCGTTCATGTCCGCCCAGGCGCCCTCCTGACGCACATAGCGCCGCGTCAGATCGCCAATCTGAACCTCGATCCCTTCGATCAGGAAGCGGGTCGCCTGGAACAGCCGGGCGCTCTCCCAGCCCTCAAAGTTGAACAACTCCAGCGCCGCCGCGTCCACCCGCACCAGCAGGCTGTCCGGCGTGCTGAGCACTGCCCCGCCCTCGTCGATGGTCCCGAAGCGCAGCGTGTGGCTGCCCTCCCCGTCCTCCAGGGTGATCGTCGCGGACGGGTTCAACAGCCCCAGGCCCGCCGGATCCTCGCCGTCCAGGAAGCTGTCTGCCTTCAACGCGGTGGCGTTGTTCAGCCAGGAGCTTACCTTTTCTTTGTCTGCCACCGGGCCATTATCGCCGAGCCACCAGGTGTCGCCCTCCTTGCGGAGCGCCACAAAGCGCCCCCCGCGCTCGATCCGGATGCGGCTCACCTCATAGCTGGACAGATCCCAGATCTGCCGGTCGCGGAAGTCATCGATGCCCCGGTGCGCCAGCTCCGATATCTTTGTGGAGGACAGCACCGGCGACGCCTCGTCGCCCACCTTCACATAGCTCTTGTAGCCCACCGGCGCGTCGCGCCCGACGAACACCGAGAAGGTCGTCCCGTCCGCCTTTGTGAGGATCACCTCAGCCCGCTTCGCCTCGTCCAGCTCGTAGTCGGCCAGCGCCCCCGACAGCGCGCGCTCCCCGATCTTAAGCGTGTCGAACCGATCGATGATCTCCTCCACCTTCCGCGACTCCACCGCCAGCTCCTTCGGCTCCACCAGCTTCCAGCCCTCGCCCTCCTTGACGAACCGCAGCGTGCTGCCGGCCTTCTTCAACGTCAGCCCGGTGATCTCCTCCTTCTTCCAGGCGAGCAATTCCTGAGTGGGCGGCGCGTCGGGATCCGCCGGGGTCTCAGGCTTGTCCTGTCCTTTCTGGATGAGGATGGGCACCAGCATGACCAGGAGGATGATCATCAATACAGTCAACTGCTTGTTCTGACGTTCCACGGTTCTCCTTCCTCTCTTGATGCACCGCTCTTCATACCACTGTCTGGACGACATGCCCCGGGGCGTATCTTGACGGACGCGCCGGGGTGCCTATCCTCCCGCGCGACACAGAGGTATGCACATGGGCCAGACGGGACAAGACGTGGAGAATGAGGGCGACGGCACCTCTCCCGAGGCGGCTGCCGGAGCTGAGAGAAAGCAGGAGAACAGACAGGACAACAGGCAGGAGGACAAGCAGGAGGACAGGCAGGACGCTGCTGAGCCGGTCGTCGATCAGGAGAAGATCGCCCTCCAGGGCCGCGTGCAGGAGCTGGAGGCCCGCCTCCGCACGGTGAGCGCCGCCTTCCGTGAGCGCCAGGACGAGGTCGCCGGGATCCGCGAGCGGCTCACCCGGCAGGCCCAGATCGAGGAGGAGATCCGGCGGGGCGAGGTCGTCACCTCCCTGTTCGAGCCGGTCGAGAACCTCTCCCGCTCCATCAAGGCGTCGAAGAACCTCCCTGAAGAGACCCTGCAGGGCCTCCGCATGATCCATCAGGCGTTCATGCAGGCGCTCCACAAGCTCGGGCTGGAGGAGGTCCCCGGCGCCGGCAGCAGGTTCGATCCCGCCGTCCACGAGGCTATCGCCACAATCCCGGCGACGGACAGCGCCCTCGACAACACCGTCGCGCAGGTGTTCTCGACCGGCTACCGCATCGGGAAGCGCCTCGTCTGCCCGGCGCGCGTGGTGATCCACGTGGCCGGCGAGTCCTGAGCGGCCCCTGAGCGTAAGCGGCGGGATCAGCCTGCCAGCACCACCATAAGCCGCAGCGTCGGTCCCGGCTCCGCCGCCAGCCCGACGCTGCGCCACGGCCCCGAGAACGCCGCGTGGTCGTCCAGCGACCACCACCGCCCGTCCAGACAGGCCGCTACGCTCTCGGCCTCGCACTGGAGCCCGGTGGTCTCTGTCTCAAAAAAACCTGCGGCGCGGAGCGACTGCGCCGGCTCGGGCGGCGCGCCGCCGTCGTTCCACACCCGCAGCCGCGCCCGCGCCACCGAGTCCATCGTCGGATCGCGCCGGAGCAGGCCGAGCCCGTACCACGCGCGGATCTCCTGGAGCAGCCCGAGCGCCGCCTCCTCCGGCGGCCCCTCCCGCTCCCCGGCGATCGGCGGCAGCATCGGCGTGTCCTCCCCGACGAACAGCGGGAAGCGCGCCACCGTCCCGCCCGCCGCGTCGCGCGCCTCCACCAGCCACTCGCCCGCCTGCGGGAACCGGTGCGCCCCGCTGACGTTCTCGTACACCCCGCCGTCCGGCGCGGAGAGCCAGAACCGCGCGCCGAGGAATTCCACGCTCCCGCCCTGCGGAGGCTCCCGCAGCACCGGCCCGATGTCCGCCGCGTCGCTCACCAGCAGCACCCACTGATCGCCGCTCATGCTCCGCGCCCGCGCCAGCCCGATCCGGCGATCCCCGCTCCCGGCGCGGATCTTTCCCTGCTCCCGCGCCTGCGCGATCAGGGTCTCCGGGATCTCATCGAACCCCACCTTCTGCGTCGCGATCCCCAGCACCGGGCTCATCCAGCCCGCCAGCACCGCCTTCCACCGCACCCGGTAGCCGTTGATCGGCTCCCCCTGGAGCGCCGAGAGCGCCAGCCCGCCCGCCGCCCCCGACAGCACCTCGTCCCAGGGGAGCCCCGCCGCCAGCCGGCGCACCAGCGGATCCTGCGGCTCCGCCAGCGCATCGGTGTATATCTCCCCCAGCGGCGCCGGGAGCCGTGGCACCGAACCGGACGCAAACGGATCCTTCGGCGGGATGCAACCGGCCAGACCGGTTAACGCTCCGCTCCAGACCAGAACCGTCCAGATCGGACGGATCGGCCACACACGCACCGGATCGACAGAGAGGGAGATCATGGCGGACATCGAAGTGCTATCAGCAGACATTCAGGGTGGGCGTGTAAGCAGAATCAAGCTCCGGTTCAAGGGGAACCTCCTCCGGGAGATTGATCGTGACACCGCGCTCGACTGGCTCTATCAGGGCCACTCCCTCATCCCGGTCGGCGGACACGGCCACCACGTCCACCGCGCCCCGGCCATCGAGCGCGTCGAGGTCGATGGCGGGTACTACATCCGCACCGACACTCAGAAGATCGCCCAGGACGAGATCCACTTCTAAGGGATCGGGGGCGCGTCGCCGGGCGCAGCAGGTGCGGGCGTGACAGGCGCGGGCGCGACAGGCGCGGGCGCAACAGGCGCGGGCGCAACAGTCGCGGGCGCGACCCCGGCCGCTTCCGGCTGCCCGGCGACGATGATCCAGGGCAGGATGCGCTCCCAGTAGGAGCTGATCGCCAGGAACAGCAGCAGGAAGGCCACGACGGCGAGCAGGGTGCTCTCGCGGCTCTCGTCGATGTCCTGGTGATCGCGGGCCTTCAGCGTGCTGAACAGCGCATGGACCTCATCCTCCTTCGAAAGCACCGCCCCCTGGGGGCGCGACGGGCGGCGGGTGAAGAGCTGGCCCAGCTCGCGGGTGAGCAGCAGCCGGTCGTTCATCGCCCAGCCCGACCCCTCCAGCAGCACCGCGAGGTTGCGCTGCCTGAGCTTCAGCCACGCGCCGATCCCCGACGGCACCATCACCAGCAGCACCAGCGCCGCCACCGACTGCAGCAGCCCCATCAGGGTCATGCGCTCCAGCTCGCTCAGAACATACGCCACCGAGGAGGAGATCGCCGCGAAGGCCACGCCTCCGGCGGCAACGATGCCGCTGACCCCGGCGCTGCTGCCGGACGCGGGCGGCTTCGGGGCGGTGGTATTCTCCCACGCCGACGCGATCCCGGCCTCCACCTGCCCGTCGCCGCTGCCGCTGATCTCCTGTATGCGATCCCGCAGGAAGGACGTGATGCGACCGAACGGCTGGATCATCGCCTCCCAGAGCGACACCGGCTGGAGGATGACCTGGGTGATGACGGCGTCGTACTCCCGGCGGATCGGCGAAGGGTGATGGGCGCCGGGTCCGCCGTCGCTGGCGTAGAACAGCCCGCGCCGCCCGACGACGATGCCCTCTGAGGTCCCGGCGGTGATCGGGACAGCCACCTCGAAGGGCGGGCGGATCGGCGCCCCCTCGGCGTCGATCCCGGCCTCGACGCGCACATAGGCGATGCACATGCTCGACTGCTCGGCGAGCTTCGCGTGGGCGGCCCGGTCGGGGACCAGCACGGAGAGCATGAACTCCCGGCCCGCGATGATCAGGCTGCCGCGCTCGAACAGCGCGGGCGGGCGGGCGTCCGGGCTGTCGGGCGCCGCAGCGCCGGGGGGGAGGACAGCAGGGTACAGATCGGACATCGAGATGAAGTTCCGCGCCAGCCGCAGCAGCCACTTCTGGTTCAGCACCAGCCGCTCCAGATCCGCGACCGCCGCCAGCTCGTCCTTGCGGGCCAGATCGAGCCGGGATCGCGCGATGAGCGTCTGGATCTGCGCGGCGGTGTCGGCTCCGGGCGGAGACACCTGCGGATCTGTCTGCGGATCTGCCTGCGGATCGGGCGGGCTGAGCAGCCGGGGCAGCCGGCAGAACGGATCGGCCTGCTCTCTGGCGCGCCACGCCTGGATGCGGCGGGCCGCCGCGATCCGCGCGCGCCACTGCGCCTCAGTCAGCGCGACCACCCCGTCCGCGCCCGCCGGGAGATCGGCCTCCAGCTCGCAGAGCTGCTCCCAGTACGGCCCGCGCACCAGCCGATCCCACCGCAGCACCCCCGCCGGATCGAGCGCCGCCACCGGCATCACCGCCAGCAATTGCGCGATCCGATCCGCCCCGGCGGCACCCGCCGCCCCGAACACCGCCGCCGCCTCCTGCTGCGCGATCTGGAGCGCCCCCGCGACCTGCGGCTGCGCCGCCAGCAGCCGGCAGAGCTGCCAGTACCGCTCCAGCGGGGCCTCCAGCGCCAGCCAGCGCGCGGCCACCGCCTCCGATTTGCCGCCCCAGCAGAAGATCTCCGCCTGCGCCGCCAGGTGCGCCCGCGCCTCTCCGCACCGCTCCTGGAACCGGAGCAGCAGCTCCTCGTCCGCGCCCGCCTGCCCGGCCCGGTTCTGCTTCGGCGGCAGGCAGGTCACCACCTCCCGCAGCAGCGCCGCCAGCGCGGGATCTGCGCTCGCGCCTGCGCCTGCGCCCGCGCCTGCGCCCGCGCCTGCACCCGCGCCTGCACCCGCGCCCGGCTCCAGCGACTCCGGCGCGAGGATCCCGTCCCCGTTGATGTGATCCTGGCGCAATTCTGCGCCGCTCTGGCGGATCTGGGTGAGCGTGATCGCGCTCAGATCCGGGCTGCCCTGGCTCTCCAGGATCAGCAGCGCCGCCTCCCGCAGCGCGACGCCCGCCGGGTTGTCTTTGAGGTGCGCCAGCGCCAGCACCTCGCTGCCGCTGTCCACCCCGGTGAACACCCGCAGCCGCTCCCGCACCCAGGCCACCCCCGCCCGCAGCTCCTCCACCCGGATGCGACCGTTCCGGTCGGTGTCCAGCCCCTGCAGAAAAACCGGGTCGCAGACCAGGCTGTCCAGCGGGATCGAGAGCACCACCCACAACGCCTCAGGCAGCCCGCCCCTGCCGTCCGCCCCCGGCTCCTGCACCGCCCGCGCCAGCGTCTCAAAGTCGTCGATCTGCAATTGCGGGGAGCCCGCATAGCGCCGGAAGCGCATCAGCCGATCTGTCCGAGCAGCTTCCGCGCCTGCCCTGCGGGGAGGCCGTCGCCCTCCGCCTGTTCTTTGAGGAAGGAGCGCGCGAAGTCGGGGTGCGAGAGGAACCACTGCGCCGCCTCGCCCCGCGCCTGCGAGACGGTCGCCATCTCCAGCATCACCGGCGCCAGACAGAGCGAGCGGATCGGCGCCATCTGGGTGATGAACCAGCGCTGCTCGTCGCTGTCCCCGCGCTGCCAGCGGCGCTGATAGCTCCCCAGCACCTCCTCCCCGCCGAGGAACACCAGCCGCGCGTCGGGGCGGTAGCCGAGCCGATCCATCGCCACCCGCATCCGGACGAAATTTGCGTCGTCCGTCACGTGCGTGTACCAGCCGAGGTTCCGATCCGCGCCGCGCCGCGCCGCCTCAGCGCCCGCCATCACCAGGTGGAGCGCCCGCAGGTGGGTGAAGCCGTCCTCCCAGGCGGCGCGGCGCGGGCCGATGTCGCCCCCGTGCCGCGACAGGATCGCCTGGACGCGCGACCGCAGCGCCCCCGCCGCCGCCGGAGGGAGCCGCAGCAGCAGGTAGCCGAGCTGATAGGTCACCAGCGGCGGGAGCGTCCACCGGGCCTGGAGCATCGGGGCGGGGAGCTGCTCCAGGTGCTCCACCAGCGACTCCGCCACCGCCGCCGTCCCCGTCAGCGCCTCCGCCAGCAGCACCCACGTCTCAATCATCCGATCCGAGACCCCCATCGGGCTGTTGGACAGCCGGATCCACAGCCCGCTCGACACCTCAGAGGCGGTCATCGGGCGGGGATCCCACAGCGCCTCCTCCGCCGCCGCCCGCAGGCTCTTCTGATCCGGCCCCAATTCGAACACCGACGGGATCGCGATCGCCCGCACCAGCGCCGTCGCGAGCCGCCGGTTCCACCGGAGCTTGGGCGCCGGATCGAGCGGCTCCAGCGCCCGCCGCGCCTGCAGGACTGCAGCCTCGTCGTCGAGCTGTCCCTCATCAATGAACCGGATATGCGGCCATCCGGCTGCAAAAAGACGGTCGTATGTCGCGTCAAAGCAGAAACCGGAACGGGTAAGCGGCGCCGCGACGGTGCCATCATAGGGGAGTGCGATGCTGCTCATCTCCACGCATTAACCGGACAGCCGCCCCGGCGGACGGCGCCACCTGTCCCGGCGCGCCGCAAGGATCGTCACAGCAGGAGAGTAGTCAGTCCCCCGGCGGGTCGCTATAGTCCAGCCACCTGAACCGATGCGGAGTGTGGATGCGCCTGTCTCTCCTGATGATCCTTGGAATGATCGCTTGTAACGGTGAAGACCCCAAAGACAGCGCTCCTGATGCCACAGACGCCGACGGCGACGGCTCTCCCGCAGGCGAGGACTGCGACGACGGCGCGCGCAATATCCGCCCCGGCGCCGACGAGCACTGCGACGGGATCGATGAGGATTGCGACGAGGAGATCGACGAGGATCCGGTCGATCAGGGAATCTTTTATGCAGACAACGACGGCGACGGCTACGGCATCGCCACCGCCACCGCCGTCGCCTGCGCCGCCCCCACCGGCTACGTCTCCGACCGCACCGACTGCGACGACAGCCGCGCCGACGTCCACCCGACCGCGCCGGAGGAGGACTGCGCCGACCCGGTCGACTACAACTGCGACGGCTCCACGCAGCACGCCGACCTCGACGGAGACGGCTTCGCCGCCTGCGAGGAGTGCAACGATCTGGCCTTCGACATCCGCCCCGACGCCCCGGAGCACTGTGACAACCGCGACGAGGACTGCGACGGCGCCATCGACGAGGACCCCGTAGACCCCTCCGACTGGCACCCCGACGCCGACCGCGACAGCTACGGCGACCCGCTGATCACCGTCACCGCCTGCACCGCCCCCTCCGGCCACATCCGCAACGCGGGCGACTGCGATGACGCCGACTACGATCGCAACCCCGGGCAGATCGAGGTGTGCGACGCGGCGGACACCGACGAAGACTGCAGCGGCCTCGCCGACGACGCGGACAGCGGCACCGATCCCGACAGCCTCACCGCCTGGTACAGCGACAGCGACGGCGACGGCTACGGCGATCCGGCCACTGTCGTCTCCGCCTGCGAGGCGCCCGCCGACACCCTCGCAGTCGGCGGCGACTGCGACGACGGCGACCCGGCGATCCGCCCCGGCGCGCAGGAGATCTGCGACGCCTCCGGCACCGGCGGAGCCTCCACCGACGAGGACTGCGACGGCTTCAGCGACGACGCCGACATCTCGGTGCTGACCTCCACCCGCAGCAATTGGTACCGCGACTACGACAGCGACGGCTGGGGCTCCACCAGCGTCGTCATCAGCCGCTGCGACGCCCCCGGCGGCTACACCGGCACCACCGGCGACTGCCTCGACACCAACGCGCTGGCCAACCCCGGCGGCACCGAATTCTGCGACATCGACGACATCGACGAGGACTGCGACGGCGGCGCCGACGACAGCGACCCCGATCTCGCTGACGCCGACAAGTACCCGTTCTACGAAGACCTCGACAGCGACGGCTACGGCGACAGCGCCGTGATCTACGCCTGCGACGCCGGGGCAGGCGCCGCCCCCCGCTCCGGGGACTGCGATGAGGCCGACCCCGCCATCAACCCCGGCGCCCCTGAGATCTGCGACGCCGCAGACACCGACGAGGACTGCGATGGGCGCGCGGACGACGCCGACGCGGACACCGTCGACCGCTCCTCCTGGTACCTCGACGGCGACAGCGACGGCTACGGAGACGCGACAACCGGCGTCTCCTCCTGCGACGCCATCGCCGGACGCATCGGAGCCGGCGGCGACTGCGATGACAGCGCCGCCGGGGTGAACCCCGGCCGGGCCGAGGTGTGCGACGCCCGCGACGCCGACGAGGACTGCGACGGCCTCGCCGACGACGCCGATCCCTCCACCGCCGACCTCCAGACCGCCTACGCCGACGCCGACGCCGACGGCTACGGCAGCGGCGCCGCCCTGCTCACCTGCCAGATCGGCAGCGGTTACGCCCTCAACGGCGCCGACTGCGATGACAGCGCGGCGGGCGTGAACCCCGGCGCTGACGAGTCCTGCGCCCCCGGCGACGAGGACTGCGACGGCCTCGACGGGGACGCCGACCCCTCAGTCGCCGATCAGCCCTCCTGGTACACCGACGGCGACGGCGACGGCTACGGCGATGACGCCACCGGCGTCCCCTCCTGCTCCACTGTCTCGGGCCGCACCTCCGCCGGGGCAGACTGCGACGACGCAGACCCCGCCTTCAGCCCCGGCCAGCCGGAGATCTGCGGCGACGGCGCCGATCAGGACTGCAGCCTCCGCATCGACGACTGCGGCCTCACCGGCGCACGCCCGCTCAGCGGGGCGGAGATCCGGCTCAACGGCGCCACCACCGGAGACGACGCCGGCGCGGCGGTGCTGATCCTCGGCGACGACGCGCTGATCGGCGCGCCCCTCCGCAGCGGCGCCGGGGCGGTCTGGCGCCCGGCCCTCGCCTACGGCGACATCGCGCTCTCCGGGCAGCCCGCCTGGAGCGGCACCTCCGGCGCGCAGGCGGGCGGCGCGCTCGCCGCCGCCGACATGGACGGCGACGCGATCACCGACCTGATCATCGGCGCCCCCGGACTGAGCGGCCTCTGGATCACCCCGGCCTCCGGCAGCCCCGGCGCGCTCTCCGGCCTCCGCACCACCTCCGGCGCCCAGGGTGTCGGCAGCGCCCTCGCCGCCGGCTCAGACGGCAGCGCCGCGCTGCTCGCCCTCGGCGCGCCCGCGCTCGGTACCGGCGGCAGCGCCCTCCTGCTCGACGCCCCGCTCTCCGCCGCCGCCCTCGACGCGCAGGCAGACGCCACCTTCAGCACCGCCACCGCCGGGGATCGCACCGGCACCGCCGTCGCCCTCACCGACATCAACGGCGACGGCAGCGACGATCTGCTGGTCGGCTCCCCCGGCGCGGTCTTCGGGCTCGGCGCGGTCTACGGCGTCCACGGCCCGCTCTCCGGCGCGCTCAGCAGCGCTGACGCCGACCTCTCCATGCTCGGCGCCGCCTTCGGGGACGGCCTCGGCGGCAGCCTCGCGCCTGCCGGAGACATCGACGGCGACGGCTACCTGGACGTCCTCGCCGCCGCCCCCGGCGCCGCCCGCGTCTACGTGATCCCCGGCGATCGCACCGGCTCCCTCACCACCGCCAGCGCCCTCGCCACCCTCAGCGGCCCCGCCGGCTCCTCCTTCGGCGCCGGACTCGCCGGAGACGCCGACTTCGACGGCGACGGCGCCACCGATGTCGCCGTCGGCGCTCCCCTCGGCGCAGGCGGCGACGGCACCGTCTACGCCTTCTACGGCCCGCTCTCCGGCAGCATCAGCAGCGCCGCAGCGGCAGGCGCGCTCACCGGCACCGGCGAGGCGGGCGCCGCGCTCTCAGCGGGGGACATCGACGCCGACGGCCTCGACGATCTGCTCATCGGCGGCCCCTCCTCGGACGGCCAGAGCGCCGGGAGCGGCGCGGCGTGGCTGATCTACGGGGCGCCGTAAGGGCGCCGCAGGGGCGCCAGGCTACCGCAGCCCCTCCCCGAACGCCCCCCAGTCCTCCGGCCCCCATAGCCGCGCCGGGAAGAAGAACGTCTCGTCAACGTCCGACTCATAGTGGCCGAACAGCTCCTCGTTCACGCCGATCCCGTCCGTCGGGGACTGCGTGGAGCGGTAGCGGAAGCCCCGGATCGCGCCGTCCTCAGCGTAGATCCACGCCTCGAACACAACATGGTGGCCGCTGCCGTTGTTCCGCCAGAACTGTACGAAGTCGCCCGGCCGCACCTCCCCGCGCGGCACCGGCCCGCCGATCCCCGCGAGCTGCATCGCGTCCGACGATCCGCGCCCGTAGACAAAGCGCACGAACCACTCCTCGCGGAACGTCTCCATCACCGCCAGATCCATCCCGTTGATCGGCTGATCCATCCCGCCGAGCTCCTCCGCGACCACCCCCATCATCACCTGCCATGTGAGCCCCACACAGTAGGAGCGGTGCTCGGGATCGCCCGGCGAGAGCAGCGTGTCGAGGTAGTACAGATCCTCCGGCGTCCCCCACCAGCGCCCGTCGTTCTCCGGCCACCAGTAGCTGTAGCTGCCGTCCGTCGGGTACTCCTGGATGGCGGCCAGCACCGCGTCGCTCAGGCCGGGCGGGAGGGGCGCGATGATCGCCGTATCCGTCGTTTCACCGGCGGTGTCTTCGATCTCAGGGTGGACACAGGCGAGGAGCAGCAGCATGGCTCTACTATAAGTCCCGCGCCGCTACTCCATCCGTATATTCATCGTCACCGGCTCCACCGGCTTCGTCCCCCGCACCGGCACCCGCGCGATCTTCTTCACGACGTCGATCCCGTCGCAGTCCCCGAAGATGGTGTGCCGCCCGTTGAGCTGCGGGGCCGGCGCCTCGGTGATGAAGAACTGGGAGCCGTTGGTGTTCGGCCCGGCGTTGGCCATCGCGAGCAGTCCGGGGCGATCGAAGACGGTCTGCGGGCCGATCTCGTCGGCGAAGGTGTAGCCGGGGCCGCCCGCGCCGGTGCCGAGCGGATCGCCGCCCTGGATCATGAAGCCGGGCATGACGCGGTGGAAGGTGAGGCCGTCGTAGAGGGGGCGCCGCACCTCCTCGCGGGTGCGGGGGTCGGTCCAGGCGCGCTCACCACGGGCGAGGCCGATGAAGTTGGCGACGGTGTCGGGGGCCTCGTCGGCGCGGAGGCGGCAGTTGATGGTGCCGTAGCCGGTCGTGATGCGGGCGACGACGGCGGGGGCCGGAGCGGAATTTGGAGGGGAACCTCGCTCCGGGTGTTCGCGCTGGAGCCGGATCAGCTGAGCGCGCATGGCCTCCATGTCCTGCGCCATCGCGGCGTTCGACGCCTCCAGGGCGGCGACCTGCTGCTGGAGCGCGGCGTTCTGATCGAGGAGCTCGCGGCGCTGGCAGCCGACAAGGAGGGAGAGCAGGGGCAGCACAGACATGCGGCACAGGATATACACGCGGCCGGAGGTCGCATGCGCGTCCGTGTCTTTCTGAAGGATCCGCTCTTCGTCATCTCGGAGAAGGCTGCACACCTGCCTCCGGCCGCGCTCATCCTGGAGGGTACGCTCCAGCTCACCGACAAGAGCGGCGCGAGCAGCAGCGGGAGCGTCGCGGGCGGTATCCACCTGCAGGTCGACAGCTGGTTCGACCGCAAGGGCCAGCCGCTGCTCGGCGAGCTGCGGACGCTGATCCTGCCGGCAAGCAAGGTCGATCACATGCTGGTACTGGAGTAAGCAGCCAGGATGATCCCCCTCCTGACCTGGCTGCTCGGCTGCCAGAGCACCCTGAGCGGCCAGATCGCGGGCGGACAGACGGCAGACGGGACAGCGATGCCGGTGGCCGGGGTCGTGCTGGAGGCGCCGGGCTGCCGGGCGGTGAGCGGGGCGGACGGACGGTACACGACGCGCTGCCCCCCCGGGAGCTACCGGTTCGAGATCCGGCATCCCGCCTTCCTCGACGCCACGCTCGATGTCGTCGCGGAGCGGGGCTATGTCTCGATGCCGACGCTCCAGCTCATCGAGGTCCCGACGATCCCGGGCCTCTACACGCAGCGCGGCGACCGCTTTGAGGCGCTCCCGCCCGCCGAGATCCAGCGCACCGATCAGGGCGACACAGCCGGGGGCGGCAGCCTGCGCTACTGCGTGAGCGGCGCGCCGGTGGCGGTGGACGGGACGAAGCGCTGGCTGGATGTCCACGGGGCGGACTGGCGCATCTTCGGGTTGGATGAGACGGAGAAGGACGGTTGTTTCTACAAGATGAAGGAGCAGCGCCCAGGCATCTGGAGCGGGGAGTACCGGGAGGTGCAGGTGGCGGGGGCGGAGATGTTCGGCGCGTCCGGCGGGGAAGATGCAGAGCCAGAGCAGGCGGGCGCCTCCGGCGCCTACCGCCAATGGATCCAGCCGGGCCTCCCGGCCGGGCGCTATGTGGTGATGGAGGTGCTGGGCGGGATCTTTGTCGCTGAGTCTCCGAAGGCGCAGCGCTACCGGGGGTTCTATATAGAGATACAGTGAGGGAGACAGGATGAGCGACTTCCTGGAGGAGCTGCCGCCGCGCGATCGGGCGCGATTGCTGGCGCTGGCGCGGACGGTGCATGTGAAGCCGGGGGGCTGGCTGGTGCGGCGCGGGGAATGGAGCAGCGAATTGTACCGGCTGGTGGAGGGGACGCTGGAGATCGTGGACGCGCGCAGCCAGCCGCCGGTGATCCTGAACGTGATCATGAAGGGCGGGGTGGTCGGCGAGATCAGCTTCGTCATGCAGGATGTCCGATCGGCGGACGTCCGGGCGCCGGAGGGGGCGATCTGCCAGTGCTGGGATCGGCGGCTGCTGGAGCAATTGCTGATCGATGACCCGGCGCTGAGCGCGCACATCTACCGGGCGATGGCGCAGAGCATGGCGCGGCGGCTGCGCGACACGAGCGGCGGGGTCGCGGTGGCGGCCCGCCCCCGGCTCCAGGGGCAGACCCACCTCGCGGGGCAGGAGCTGGGGCGGGCGCTGAGCGCGCAGATGGTCGAGGTGGAGCCGCTGCTCAGGCGGGATCGGGAGGCGGGGCGGGCCGAGGTGATGGGGCTGCTGCAGCGGCTCGGCCAGGGGCTCCGGGAGCTGGTCCAGGGGCTGCCGGACGCCTCGGCGATGGAGGCGGGCAGCTCGCTGGCCTCAGAGCTCCACCCGTTTATGATGCGCTCTCACCTCGGCGAATTGCTGATGGATCGGGCGCGCGGGGTCACGGACATCCAGGATCACGTCGATCAGGGTGTCCCGAAGGGCGACGGGCCGTTCGGGGAGCTGATCGATCTGTGGCTGCTCCAGCAGCCGACCCTCCGGGCCTTCCGCGAGCGGCGCGCCGAATTGATGGAGCGCATCCTCGATGTCCTCCCGCCCGTCCCCCCGCGCGCGATGGTCGTGGGCGGCACGGTCGGGCTGATCCGCGAGATGATCCCCGCGCTCAGCCGGATCGGCGGAGAGCTCACGCTGGTCGAGGATCGGGCGGAGGTGCTGGAGCGCTTCCAGCAGAGCGCCCAGCGCCCGGTGACCGGCCTCTCGGCCAGCCTCTCGGCCAGCAGAGACTTCCGGCTGCGGCTGGAGCGGATGGAGGCGATCCCGCTGATCACCGGCACCGCCCGCATCGCCCACCTGCCGCTGCACTTCGTCGTCCTCGACGGCTACCTCGATGCGCTGCCGGTGCAGTGGGTGGATCGCCTGCTCGTCTGGGTGCGGCGCCAGCTCGCGCCGGGCGGCCGCATCCTGCTGAGCGCGATGGGCCACAGCCCGGATGACCTGCTGGTGCGCCACCTGCTCGGCTGGCCGATCTGCAGATACACGCCCGACGGGCTCAAGCGGCTGCTGGAGAGCGCCGGGTTCGTCGCGCCCTCCATCGTGAGCGACCGCGCCACCGGCACCGGGCTGATCGCGACAGCGACGGCGCGGATCAAGGGGGCAGACCTCACATCTGAAGGCACGTTCGACACCACATCCGAGAGCACATCCGACCGTCCCGCTTGAAAAAAGAGGGGGAGCGGCGTAGACTGCGCAGCCTGTCTACTGAGGATAAACGGATGCCCAAGCTCTCCCCACTCTCCTGGCTCTCTGTCTCTCTGCTCGCCATCAGCCTCACCGCCTGTGATGGCGGCGAGAAGGCCCCGGAAACTCCGGCCAAGGAGAAGGAGCCGGCGGTCGTCGGGACGCCTGTCGCCCTCCCCCCGATCACCGCTGACGACCTCAAGAAGAGCGCGCAGAACGTCGCGCTCGTCCCCTCCCCGGTAGAGATGCAGCGCGCGCTGGAGAAGGCCGGGATCGCCGGCGGCCTCTCCAAGCTCGTCCCCGACCGCAAGCTGAAGCTCGACGCGACAAACCAGGACATCGTGGCGGTCCGGACCGGCGTGGTGCTGGCCGACACGCTGCTGACGGTCAAGGACGCCACCAACGACGTGCTGGTGGCCCGGATGAACATGGTGAAGACCGGCATGCAGGCGCTCAAGGCGGGCGATGACATCCAGCGCACCATCGACGACATCGTGGCCCGCATCCAGAACAACGGCGTCAGCCGCGACGATCTGGTCAAGGAGCTCGACGAGCTGCATGGCGCCATCCTGCCCGAGATCAAGTACGAGGCGGGCGAGCAGATCGTCCCGCTGCTCCAGGCCGGCTCCTGGCTCGCGGGCTCCAACCTCGTCGCCGCCGCCCTGCTCACCAACAACAAGCCCGAAGCCGGCGGCGATCTGCTGCGCCAGCCTGCGGTGGTCGACTACTTCATGAAGTACGTCAAGGTCGAAGGCACCAGCCGCGCGCCGACCGACGTGCTGAAGCAGCTGGAGTCCGCCCTCACCACGCTCGGCGAGCTCTCCAAGCAGCGCGCGCTCACCATCGACGACATCAAGAAGATCAAAGACGTGACCGACTCCGTGCTCGGCCTGCTCTGATCCGGCCTGATCTGATAAGGATATCCAGATGCTGCACCTCCTCTCCCTCTCCGCACTCCTGCTCACCGGCCCTGCCCGCGCCGACGAGACCGCCGCCGAGTCCTGCACCAAGAACAAGGTGTGGGAGGGCTACAACAGCGGCTTCGCTGTCCGCACGATGGCGTCCTCCACCCTCGCGCAGGGCGAGTACAAGGTCTATGTTACCACCCTGTACGCCGGGACCGAGTACCGGATCATCGCCTGCGGGGACACTGAGGTCGCTGACGCCGATCTCGTCGTCTACGACAGCCTCGGGAACGTCATCCTGCGCGACATGTCCCAGGATCGCGAGCCCTCGCTCTCGTTCACCCCGACGGCCACCGACACCTACTACCTGTGGGTAAGCCCCTCCAAGCTCAACAACCAGACGGGCAAGGGCGCGATCACTATGGCGCTGACCTACAAATAGCCCCCGTGACCGGCCCCCTCGGCGCATACCTGCTGGAGCTCCTCCAGCAGCAGGGCTCCCGCACCCCGCCGGAGGTCGTCCACTTCGCGGCGGACTTCACGCGGATGCTGCTGCGGGGGACGGTCAACGGCTGGCAGGACTTCGTCCGCCGCCGCGACACCCTCATCCAGATCGTGTCGCGCCGGTGCCGCCTCCCGCCCGCCGAGGCGGCGCTGGTGGTGAAGGCCGCCGAGCTGCCCCGCTTCCGGGGCTTCGTCGAGCCGCGCGAGCAGGAGGCGTTCCTCTGGCGCTTCGGCGAGCCCCTCTGGCAGAAGCTCCAGGCTGAGCGCACGCCGGAATTGGAGCTGCGCGCCTACGGCGACCGCTACGGACAGGCCGCCGGGCTGGAGCTGATCGACGCGATGCTGGAGGTCGGCTGCGCCCCGGTCGTCGGCATGGCGGACGGGCTCGACCCCGCTGAGCTGCGCCGGATCGAGGCCGCCGCCGCTGAGCTCGATCTCGACAACTCCGCTGTCTGCTGCCTGCTCAGCCAGCACCTCCACCCCCTCCCCCCGACGCCGATCAGCGACCGCATCCGCATCGGCAACAGCTCCGCCGCCGATCTCGTGCTGCCCGACCCGCAGCGCCCCGCCATCCGCGCCGAGATCGTCATCGAGAACGACCGCCTCCAGCTCCGCGACCTCGGGAGCGGGCGCCCCACCCTGCTGAACGGCGAGCCGATCTCTCAGGCGATGCTGAAGGACGGCGACCGCATCCGCATCGGCGGCAGCACCGTGACGCTCAGCGCCCCGGCTGCCGGTCCGGCCACCCTCCAGCCCCGCACCGAATGGCAGCTCCGCCCGCTCTCCGTTCGCGGGCTCAGCCGCCGCATCGGCGACACCACCCTGCTGGACGACGTGTCCTTCACCGTCCTCGCCGGGGAGGTCGTCGCCGTCGTCGGCCCCTCCGGCGCAGGCAAGACCACCCTGCTCCACGCGATCTCCGGCATCGCCCCCGCCGATCAGGGCTCGGTCACCTTCGACGGCCAGAACCTCCACCTGCTGCTCGCCCGCGACCGCTCCCTCATGGGCGTCGTCCCCCAGGACGACATCGTCCACCCCGACCTCACCGTCGAGGAGAGCTTCTCCTACGGCGCCCGCCTGCGCGCCCCGCCCGGCACCCCCGCCGACGCCATCCAGGCCGACGTCGACCGCGTCCTCGACGAGCTCGCCGTCCCCCACATCCGCCACAGCCGCATCGGCGACGCCCTCCGGCGCGGCATCTCCGGCGGCCAGCGCAAGCGCGTCAACCTCGGGCAGGAGCTCCTCACCCGCTCCACCCGCATCCTCTTCCTCGACGAGCCCACCTCCGGCCTCGACCCCCGCGCCGCCGCCGACATCGTCCGCCTCGCCCGCCAGCTCGCCGACCGGGGCCGCATCGTCTTCCTCGTCACCCACGACCTCACCTCCCCCGTCATGGCCCAGGTCGACCACCTCCTCGTCCTCGCCGCCGGCGGCCGCACCGCCTTCTTCGGCCCCCCCGCTGAGGCCAGCCGCTTCTTCGAGGTCGACTCCCCCGACGCCATCTTCCGCGACTTCCACCGCCACACCCCCCAGGAGTGGGCGAAGCGCTACCGCGACAGCGCCGCCTTCCGCAGCTATGTCCGCCTGCGCGAGCTGCTCGTCGCCCGCACCTCAGGCACCGGCCCGCCCGTCGCCCCCCCGCCCCGCCCCCCCGGCTTCCTCTCCCACCTCGCCACCCTCACCTCCCGCTACGCCCGCATCCGCAGCCGCGATCGCTCCGGCAACATCGTCCTCGCCGCCCAGCCCCTCGTCCTCGCCGCTGTCGCCGCCATCGTCTTCCCCCGCCCTACCGCCTCCATGCTGTTCGTCGTCAGCCTCTCCTGCCTCTGGTTCGGCATGAGCGGCGCCGTCCGCGAGCTCATCTCAGACCGCGCCATCTGGCTCCGCGAGCGCCGCGCCGGGGTCAGCGTCGCCGCCTACGTCGGCAGCAAGGCCCTCGTCCTCGCCGCCTCCACCACCCTCCAGTGCCTCACCCTCGCCGCCCTCGTGTTCCTGCTCCACGGGCTCTCCGCCTACGACTTCTCCTTCGCCGCCTTCCACGGGGTCGCCGCCCTCACCGGCCTCACCGGCCTCGCCCTCGGCCTCCTCATCTCCTCCCTGTTCTCCTCCTCCGAAGGCGCCGTCGGGACACTGCCGTTATTGCTGATCCCCCAGATCAGCTTCGCTGCCCTCCTCGTCAACCTCCGCAACATGACAGAGACGGCGAAATTCCTGTCCTGGTTCAACCCCCAGCGCTACGCCTATGACGCCCTCCTCAAGACCGGACAGAAGATCGGCGAGCAGCCGCGCTACGGCGGAGGCTGGAAGGAGCCGGTCGGGATGAACGGGATCCTGTACGATCTCGGGTTCAAGGGGTCGGCGGAGGCGGATATGGGGCTGACGCTGCCGGTGCTGGCGGGGGTGATGGTGGGGTTTATTGTTGTGTTTGCGGTGGGGGCGGTGGTGCGGGTGGGGCGGAGGTAGGGGGCGAACGTGTCCCCTCTATATCCCCCCGTTGCACCCCACCACCTTCCCGTTCACCCCCCCCGCCAGCAACCACCGGATCGCCGGGACCACCTCCTCCGCCGTCCCGAGCCGCCGGATCGCCGCGAAATTCCGGTACGCCTCCTGCGCCTCCGGGCTCACCCGCGCCCCTGCGCCTCCTCCGAGCAGCCCGAGCGCGAGCCCGCTGACGCAGAGGGCGCCCTTGTACTCGTGGCCCATCGCCATGACGGCGGCCCCGACCGCGCCCTGGACGGCGGCGAACATCGGGGGCATGGGGAGCGACTGGCCGGGCTGGAGGCCGCAGAGGAGGACGAGGCGGCGGGGCTTCGCAGAGATCGGGAGCCCGGCGAGCCAGGCGGCGATGCGGAGGGGGGCGGCGACCTGCACGCAGAGGGCGCGCTGCATGTCGTCGGCGGTGCGGATCTGATCGGCGGCGATCCCCGCGCAGCAGGCGACAGCGTCGGGGAGCCAGCCGGCGGCGCGCTGCTGTTCGAGGCCGAGGATGAGCGCGTCGATCCCGGCGGGGGTGGAGAGATCGGCGGCGATGCCCGTGGCGCGGGAGGAGGTGCGGGCGGCAGGGACAGCGGCAGCGAGGGCGCTGCCGACGTAGCCGGTGGCGCCGAGGATGAGGAGGTTGGAGGTCATGATGTCAGAGATCATTGTGAGGTCTCCAGCAGCCAGTCGAGGCCGTCGCGGATGTCCTGCGCGAGCGGGACGATCCGGTCTTCTGGGAAGTGGTAGCGGGGCTGGAGCCGGAAGATCGACCAGTCGTGGCCGCAGGTGAAGGAGAACCAGCCCTGCCGGTAGAGCCGGTGGCAGAGCAGCGGCGAGACGGTGGCGCGGTGGGCGAGCCCGTGGAAGCCGAAGTGGTCGAAGCTCAGCCAGGGGTGGTCGAGGGGGCGGAGCTTGACGCCGAGCATCAGCCCTTCGCCCCGGATCTCCTCGACGAGCGGGTGGCCGTCGAGCGCGGCGTGGAGCGCGGCGCGGAGCAGGCCGCCGGTGCGGGCGACGCGGGCGAGGAGCGCGTCGTCGAGGACTTCGAGCGCGGCGAGCCCGGCGACCATGGCGAGGGCGTTGTAGCTGAAGGTGATGTTGTGGGACTCGCCGTCCTCAAAGTCCTGGCCGTAGGCGCGCATGAACCAGGATCTTTTCATCAATACTGCCGAGACGGGCACCAGGCCGCCGCCGAGCGGCTTGGCGATCAGCGCGACATCCGGCGGGCGGGGCCAGCGGGCTGAGCGGAGGAAGGTGCCGGTGCGGCCCATGCCGGTCTGGATCTCGTCGGCGACGAGCAGGACGTCGTGGCGGGCGCAGAGGTCGCAGAGGGCGGCGACGTATGCGTCGGGGAGGACGCGCACGCCGCCCTCGCCCTGGATCGGCTCGACGATGACGGCGGCGACGTCTCCGGCGGCGAGCGCGCGATGGAGCGCGTCGAGGGCGGCGGGGCTGTCCCCGAACGGGAGCGCCTCGACGCCGGGGAGGTGGGGGCCGAAGGGATCGCGGAAGGGGCCGGGCTCCATGAGGGCGGTGCTGCCGATGCCGCAGCCGTGGTAGGCGCCCTGCAGGCAGAGGATGCGGCCCCGGCGGGTGGCGGCGCGGGCGAGCTTCAGCGCGGCCTCGACGGCGTCGCTGCCGGAGGCGCCGAAGAAGACCTGATCGTAGCCGGTGCGCTCGCAGAGGCGGCGCGCGAGGCGCCCGCAGTGGGGGCTCAGGCGGGCCGGGTACCAGCTCGGGGCGTCGGTGGCGAGGAAGGTCTGGAGGGCGGCGGTGACGTGGGGGTGGCGATGGCCGAATGCCTGCGTGCCGTGGAGATCCTCGAAGACGCGCCCGTCGGCGTCGACGAGGCGACCGTCGTCGGTGGCGGTGACCTGCCACGGCTCCCCGGCGATGCGGGCGCGCTGGGCGAGCAGCGGGTTGACGAACTGCGCGTACTCGTCGAAGCTGTGGGCCATGATGCGGCGGTGACCGGCGGGAGAGGTGTCAGCGATGTCAGCGGGGTCAGCCATCAGATGCCTCCGTCGGCGCGGACGACCGAGCCGGTGAGCAGCGGGCCCGCCGCGAGCATCCCGAGCGCGACGGCGGCGACCTCGGCGGGCTGGAGCAGGCGGCCGAGCGGGTTCTGGCGGTGGTACTCGTCCAGCCGGTGCTGGGGCAGGCCGCGCGACTGACCGGCCTCCATGAGCCCCGGCGCGAGCAGGTTGACCTGGATGTTGTAGCGCCCGACCTCGCGGGCGAGCGCCTCGGTCAGCCCGCGCACGGCGGCCTTGGAGGCGGCGTAGTGGACGGGCGCCTCCAGCACGCGGCCGTCCGAGAAGCTGCCGATGTTCAGGATGTGACCGCGCTTTGCCCGGATCATCGGGCGGAGCGCGGCGCGGGAGAACAGGAAGGTGCCGCGCGCGTTGACGTTCATCACCGCGTCCCAGTCCTCGGCCTCGATGAGCGCGACCGGCAGGATCCGGTTGATGCCCGCGTTGTTGACCAGCACGTCCAGCCCGCCCCGGGCAGCGACGAGGGCGCGGATCACCTTGTCGGCGTGTGCGGGATCGGCCACGGAACCCTGGAAGTCGAGCGCGTCCGGGCCGAGCAGGGCGCGGGTCTCCTCGGCGTCGACGGCGGATCGGCTCCAGGTGAAGGCGACCTGCGCGCCCTCAGCGGCGAGCGCGCAGGCGATGGCCCGGCCCAGCCCGCGCGAGCCGCCGGTGACGAGGCAGCGGAGGCCGGTGAAGCGTTTTTCTGCTGCGGGCGGGCTCATGCCGCCCTCCAGCCGCCGGAGCGGGCGCCCCACGGGGCGGGATCCTTGACGAAGGCGGGATCCTTGTCGCGGTAGAGGACGTTGTAGGCGCAGACCGGGTACCGGCTGCCGTCGGGGTAGCAGCTCGCGTCACAGCAGGCAGCGACACGCTCCATATCGAAGGTCTCCTCGTCCATGTGGCTGTGGAGGTAGATCGCCTTTACCTGCCGCTCGGCGCGGCGCAGGCGCTCCGCCGCCGGGAGCGATTCTCCATCGGGAAAGATTTTTGTTAACAGCCCCTTGAGGCGCGGGAGGATGACAGCAGCTTCTGGCGGATCCTCGGCCCACAGCCGGTCGATGGCCTCGCGGAGCGCGCGCTCCAGGGTCGGGCCGGGCTCCAGGTAGAGGTTCTCGGAGAGGCAGTCGTAGAAGGTCTGCGCATCAAGGAAGCGGGTGAACGGGACGGGCGGGCCGTCGTCGCCCGACGCCGGATCGCCGAGCAGCACGCAGGCGATCTGGTAGCAGAGCGGGTGCGCCCACGGCGACGGCACGAAGTCGGCGGCGCGGAGCCAGCCGGTCTGCGCCTCCATCTCAAACAAAACCTCGTCGGCGGAGATGCGCCCGGCGCGGTCAAAAGAGACGCCGCTCTGGCCGGTGTAGGTCATCGTGTGGACCTCGATGTGGCGGACGCTGGATCGGGCCATCGCCATGTCGAGGATGCGCCCGATCTCCTTGTCGTTGTAGCCGCGCGTCATCACCGGGATCAGCGTGACGTCCACGCCGTGCGCGTCGAGCAGATCGAGGCACCGCAGCTTGGCGGCGAGCAGCGGCGCGCCCTGCATGGCGATGTCCACCGCCGGATCGAAGGTGTCAAAGGAGAGCGCCACGCGCACCCCCAGCTCCTTCAGCTTGCGGATCAGGTTTTCATCGCGCAGCTTCAGCCCGTTGGAGCAGGCCGAGATCCGGTGGATGCCGAGATCCTTCGCGATCTGCGCCAGCTCCAGGAAGCGCGGGTGCATCAGCGGCTCGCCGCCGGTGAGGTTGAGCAGATCGAGGTGCTGGCCCTGCGCCTGCTTGGCGGCCTGGATGTGGGCGAGGGTGGCGCGGAAGTCATCGACGGACATGTGCCAGGCGCCGTCGTTCTTGTTGTGGACGTAGCAGATGGGGCAGTCGAGGTTGCAGGCCGAGGTGATGGTGATCACCGGCATCGCCAGATCGACGGTGTGGGCGGCGCAGGGGCCACAGTCGAAGGGACAGCCGAGATCGACGCTGCGGCGCACCTCTGCCTGCCGGGAGGGCTTCGGTTGGAAGCGGCGGGTCTGCCGGTACCAGGCGGCGGAGGCGCTGATCCTGACCTCCTGCGGGCCGTGTTCGGGGCAGGTCTTGTGCATCCACACGGCGCCGTCCCGCGCGACGACCCGGGCGGGGACGCCCTGCCGGCAGTGGCGGCAGAGGCTCTGGCTGAAGTGCAGTAATTGATCCGTCTGGTCCATGCGGGTAAAGTAACGGGATGCTGCTGCTGCTGTTGGCCTGTTCCGGAGCGATGAAGAACAACGATCCGGGCGCGGACGATCCGGGCGCCGACACGGGGGACGCGCTGGACGACTCCCCGGCGGACTCCCCGACCGACACCGGCCCGTTCGACGCAGACCGGGACGGCGCGACCGCCGCCGTGGACTGCGACGAGGGCGACGCCGACATCCATCCGGGCGCGGACGAGTATTGCGACGGCGTCGACAACGACTGCGACGGCAGCACCGACGAGCAGGCGGCGGACGTCACCGCCTGGTACCCGGACGGGGACGGGGACGGCTGGGGCGGCGCGGAGGGGGCGGTGTACGCCTGCGCGCCGGAGGACGGCTACCGCGCCGAGGCGGGGGACTGCGACGACGGGGCGGCGGGCGTGAACCCGGCGGCGGCGGAGGTCTGCGACGGGATCGATCAGGACTGCGACGGGGCGGCGGACGACGGGGTGCCGACGGACGGGGCCGGCTGCCAGGACCCGGGCTGGCCGATCCGCTCTGAGATCGTCGACACCGTCCAGATCGTGCTGCGGACGCACATCGGCTCCAGCGACGGGAGCGACGAGCCGCTCGTCGCCTGCCTGTCCGATGCGTGGTGCTTCGGAATGGACATCGCGGACTGGGACGACCGGGCGGTCGGGCGGTTCGATGTCCACACCTTCGAGGGCGTCGGCATGGGCCGCAGCGAGTTTGAGGAGGTGCGGCTCTACAGCACCAGCGGCGACGACCGCTGGCGGCCCGCCGGGGTGTCGGTGACCCTCGACGGCGAGGCGGCCTACACCCGGATGCTCTCCGACGTGTACATCGGGGACGCGGGCGGGCTGGAGGTGATGTCCTGGGACGACCCGGCGGGCCTCTACGACGACACGATCTGGGAGAGCCCGCTGACCCACGGCCCGATCCTCGGCGCGCCGACCTCGGACGGGGCGGCGATCTGGCTCCGCACCGACCGGACGCGGCGGGTGGGGCTGCGGGTGGCGCAGACGGCGGAGGCGCTCGCGGCGGCCCCGGTGGTGGCGTGGCGCTACCCGTCGGTGGAGCACGACTTCGCGGAGCGGATCGCGGTGCAGGGACTCGGCGCGGATACGCAGTGGTGGTACAACCTGGAGATCGACGGCGTGATCTACGGCCCGTGGTCGGTGCGGACCGCGCCGGTGCGCGGGGTCGGCGCGCAGTACCGGATCAGCTTCGGCTCCTGCGCCAAGGACACCACCCAGCCGATCTTCGCCTATGTCCGGCAGGAAGCGCCAGACCTGTTCCTGTTCATCGGCGACAACCACTACGGCAACACCGGCGACCTCGGCGCGCAGCGCCAGAACTACCGCTGGGTCCATGAGCGCGACGAGCGCCGCGAGATGATGGCCGAGTCCGGCATCCTCGCCACCTGGGACGATCACGACTACGTCGACAACGACGAGGACGGCGCTGCTGTCGGCAAGGGGGACGCGCTGCGGGCGTTCACCGAGTACTGGGCCAACGGCAGCTACGGCACCGACACCACTGCGGGCGTCTTCTCGGCGCACAGCTACGGCGACGTCGACATCATCCTCATCGACGACCGCTACTGGCGCGGGCTGGAGGGATCGATCACCGGCGACGCCCAGGAGCAGTGGCTCATCGACACGGTCGCCGCCTCCACCGCCACGTTCAAGCTCATCGCCTCCGGCAGCCAGTGGAGCCTCGAAGGCACCGGCGACTCCTGGGCTGAGTACCCGGCGGCGCAGGCGCGGGTGGTGGACGCGCTCTCGGCGGTGCCGGGCGTGGTGCTGCTCTCAGGCGATGTCCACTACCCGGAGTTCGAGTGGATACCTGCGGCGGGCTACACGATCCCTGAGATCACCTCCTCCCCGCTCGCCTACCCGGATCGCGCCAACTACTTCATCTCCATCGACATCGACACTGCTGTCGCCGACCCCACCCTCACCGCCCGCCTGATCGACGACAGCGGCGCCGAGGTCAACACCTGGCACCACACCCTCAGCAGCCTCACGCCATAAGGGCCGCCAGCGTTCACATCGGAGAATTCATGTCCGGCGTGCGGTTCGTCCGCTTGTAGGTGCCGCCCGCATAGACCCCGGCGCCGAAGCCGCACTCGAAGTCGCCGCCGCCCTGCGCCAATTCCAGGCTGTCGCCCTTGAAGGTGAAGGTGAGCGTGCAATTCTCGGTGTCATCGGGGCGGCTGATCGCGGTGCTGCCCTTGAGCGGGGCGATGCCGTGGGCGAAGCCCATATGGACGTTGTCCTCGGTGAGGATGCGGAACGCCTGGAGGTTGTACTCGATTTTATCGCCGGTCTGGAGGATGGCGATGTCGTTGTCGCCGTCCGACCAGGTGCCGCTCACCCCGGAGCCGGAGCCGGGGACGGAGGCGATGCCCTTGAGGAAGCCGATGCGCTCCCGGTAGCGGACGGAGAGGCAGAGATCGTCGACGCAGGAGGCGTTGCTCTTCAGCCACTGGCGCTGCTGGGTCTTCAGGTCATCCTTCTGCTCCGGGTGCGCGGCGGTCGCGGCCTTCCAGGCGGAGGAGAGATCGCGATCCAGGCCGGACAGCTCTTCGCTGGCGCAGATGCGCTTCTCGGTGGGCGTCGTCGCCTTCGCGCAGTCGAAGCTGGGGTCGTAGGTCTTCACCGGGGTCGCCGGGAGCGGCGCGGCGGGCGCGGCGGGCGTCGGCGCGGGGACGGCGACCGGGGCGGGGCCGCCGCTGCAGGCGAGGAGGGAGAGCGCGAGGGGAGCGATCAGAGAGCGGAGGTGCATGCGCGCCCTCTAACAGCCTTCGCAGTCACAGCTTGTGCCGCACTCAGTGGCGGGGAACGAACCGATCCCTGTACACTCCGCTGAGCAGGCGTTGCTGCCGCACTGCTGCACCAGCCCGTTGCAGGAACCTTCCCCGCTGCAGGACAGCCCGCAGGTTCCGGGCTCCCCGCAGCGGAGCTGGAGCCCCTCGCATGCCGCGATCCCGCTGCACACGACATCGCATGCCCCGTCCGCGCAGAGGATCGTCAACGCCTCGCATGCCGCGATCCCGCTGCAGCTCACCTCACAGGCCATCCCCGCCGGACAGGCGATCTCCCCGCCGATGCACTCCGCGATCCCCTCGCAGCTCACCCGGCAGAGCGATCCGTCGCAGCCGCCGGTACACACCGCCGGGCAGGCGCCGGGCGCAGGCAGCGCCGGATCCTGTCCGCACTCCGGGGGGTCGCTGTCCCCGCCGGTCGTCCCGCTGTCCCCGCCGGTGCCGTCTCCGCCGGTGCCGCTGTCCCCGGTCGTGCCTTCGTCTCCGCCCGCGCCGCTGTCCCCGGTGCTCTGCGCTGCAGAGTCCGCCCCGGCGCCCGACTTCTCCCCGAGCGCCACCGCGCCTGGCTCGCAGCCCCACAGCGCCATCAGCAACGCGCACAACAGCACCGGTCCTCCTGGTTCGACAGGAAGATACCGTCTCCCAGCATCGCCCGCTATCGCAGCCTGATACCGGATCGAGAAGAAGAATGCCGAGGGGTGCCCTCTGTCCCTTCGCCCCTCTGGGGAGAAGGTGGCCCGAAGGGCCGGATGAGGGGCGTTCCGGCACGACTTTCCCCTCATCCGTCAGCCTCCGGCTGCCACCTTCTCCCCGTCCCGCGGCGAAGGGACGGCATTCTTCTTCTCGAGTCGGTATCAGACCGTCGAACTGCTCGACGCACCGACCTCCGTGGGCGCTCAGACCGTCGACCT
>JBEIQZ010000633.1:0-3186 GCA_040376255.1 Alphaproteobacteria bacterium | reverse complement strand
TCTCCTGCTTCCTGCTGGGCGGGCGCCCGTGGATCGTGCGGCAGATCCGCCACAGCGAGCGGGTCGTCGGGGTCGGGCCTGCGCCGCGCGGGACGCTCCTGACCTGGGGCGGCTTCACGCCGCAATTCCTGGGGCGGGCGCTATGCGAGGAGATGCGGGCGGTGCTGCGCGCGGACGATGTGTGGCCGTGGCTCTCGCCTGAGGCGGCGGCGGCGCTGCAGGCGTGGCGGGAGGCGCTCCAGCCGCTGCTCGGGGGGGACGGGATCGAGGAGGCGGCGGAGGGCGGCGCGGCGGAGGTGCGCTGGTGGACGTTCGCGGGCGGGCGGATCAACTCGACGCTCCGCTATGCGCTGCTGGCGGTCGGGGGAGACTGGAAGATCATCCCCGACAACACGGTGCTGCGGCTGCGCGGGGAGGGTATGAGCCGCGCCCGGCTGCTGGAGGCGATCGGGCGGATCATCGACCCGGAATTCTGGGAGGATCAGCGGCTCTGGCGGGAGGTCGCAGCGGGGCTGCCGGGCTACCGGCTCAGCAAATTCCAGCCGCTGATGCCGCCCTGGGTCGAGCGGGAGACGCTGGCCGGGTTCCTCCTCGATGTCGGCGGGACCTGGGAGTGGCTGCGGGAGCAGCGGAGCCTGCCGGGGCGGGAGACAGCGCCGGAGGCAGCGCCGGAGCGGGTGACAGCGCCGGAGACAGCGCCAGAGCGGGAGACAGCGGCGCCGGAGCAGGAGACAGCGCCGAAGCGGGAGACAGCGCCGGAGCCGGAGCCGGAGACAGCGGCGCCGGAGGCGTGGGAGCGGGAGCCGGAGGCGTGGGAGCGGGAGGCGCCGGAACCGGAGACAGCGCCGGAGCCGGAGACAGCGCCGGAGCCGGAGCAGACGCGCGAGGAGCAGACGCAGCAGGAGCGGGTGCGGGAGCGGCGGGCGCGCGCCGGACGGGACATCGCGCGGGGGCCGCTCGGGACGCCGGTGGAGTGGGTGCGGCATGCGCCGGGGCTGGAGGCGGCGTGCGCGCGGCTGGCGGGGGAGCCGGTGGTGGCGCTGGACGTGGAGACGACGATGTACACGCAGCAATTGTGCCTGGTGCAGCTCTGCGGGCGCGGGCGGGTGTACCTGATCGATCCGCTGGAGGTGGAGGATCTGGAGCCGCTGCGGCGGCTGCTGGGGGAGGCGGGGGTGAAGAAGGTGATCCACAACGCGACGTTCGAGCGATCAGTGCTGGGGAAGCACGGGATAGAGATCGTGAACGTGGAGGACACGATGGTCCGATCCCGGGAGCTCCGGGGGCGGAAGCTGGAGGGCGGACACTCGCTGAAGGCGGTGTGCCTGCGGGAGCTGGGGACAGCGCTGGACAAGGAGGAGCAGACGAGCGACTGGCAGCGGCGCCCGCTGTCGCTCAGCCAGCAGTCCTACGCGGCGATGGACGTGGAGATCCTGCTGCGGCTCTACGACCATCTAAGCGCGTGCCTCAGCGCGCAGGGGGGCGGGCTGTTCGGCGCTCATATCGTCGGCGCTCAGCCCTCGCGGACGTAGCGTTTCCCGGCGCCTGAGGCCTCGACCCGGACATTGAAGGGCAGGAAGGAGAGCCAGTTCTCGTAGCGGATCGCGAAGTAGCGGGCGCGCCGGTCGCTGCCGAGGAGGGCGAGCAGATCCTGCGCGTCTGCCGCGCCGTGCTGCGCGATATGGAGGAGCACCTTGCGGACGTCGGCGTCGGCGATGCTGTCCGACCAGGCGGAGGGCGGGGCGGCGCGGGGGAGCGGATCGGGCGCGGGGGCCTGGGGCAGCGGGGCGGCGTCCGGGGCCGGGACAGTGTCCGGCGGGAGCGGGGCGGCGTCCCTGGCCGGAGGAGCGGCGGGGCTGTGCGGGGCGGGGGCAGCGTCCGGGAGCGGGGCGGCGTCCCCGGACGGGAGGCTCCACCACCAGCGCGGCTCCGGCTGCGGGGTCGGGGCGCGGGCGCTGCTGCGCGGATCTGCGTGTGTGAGGAAGCGGAGCGGGACGGCGACCTCCTCGATGGCGGCGCCGCCGTGCCAGCCGCGCCGCTGCTGCCCGGCCCAGGTGCCGAACCCGGCGGCGAGGAAGAGGGGGCGGGCGGGGAGCGGGCCTGCGTCGAAGCGGACGGTCCCCGAAAGCGGGGCGGCGGCCCAGCGGTTCCCGGCGGCGGCGGGAGCGATGCGGCGGTCGGCGCTGAGGAACGGGGTGTTGCCGTGATCGGCGGTGACGAGGACGATCCAGCCGAGGGAGAGGGCGAGCCGGACGTCGGCGATCATGTCGGGGTGGATGAGCGCGGGGGTCCACGGGGGGGGCGGGGAGGTCTCCTTGCTGGAGAGGGAGTCATCGACGGCGTTGTAGACGACGGCGACGAGATCGTCCGTCTGCATGGCGGCGGCGACGGCGCCGGGGCGGAGGTCGCCCTTGAGGAGCAGCGTGCGGCGGCAGGCGCCGAGGGCGGGGTTGAGGGCGAAGGCGCGCTGATCGCCGGAGGCATTGGCGGCGGCGGACTCCGGATCATCGGCGGCGCTGCCGGGGATCTCTCCGGCAAAACGGGCGCGGCGGGCGTGGGAGGTGAGGGTTGGGAGGGGTGCGACGGCGAAGCCGGGGGCGTCCTTCAGGTCATCGTGGAGGAGGGGGGTGCTGTGATCGGCGCGGAGGTCTTCGGGGAGCGCGGCGATCAGCTCCTGGAAGGAGGCGGGATCGCAGCCGTCGAGGACGAGGAGCAGGACGCGCTTACCGGCGTCGAGGAGGGGGCGGATCAGGCACCGGCTGATCTGGTGGAGCGGCAGGGCGTCGCGGCGATCCTTGGCGGCGGCGATCTGCGGCCACGCCTGCGCCAGCCAGGCGGCGAAGGCGTAGTTGAGGCCGTCGCGGCAGGCGATGTAGCGGGTGAGGACGACGCGGAGGAGGGCGGCGAGGTCGGGCGGCGCCTCCGGGAGCAGGCGCTGGAGGGCGCGGAGGGTGAGGTCGCCCCGGGCGATGTCGGCGGCGCGGCGGAACCAGACGGCGCCCTCTGCGTGCGCGACGCAGCGGCAGAAGCGGGTGAGGCGGGCGGCGGCGCGGCAGAGATCGAGCAGCGGGGCGTGGTCGCGGGCGTGGATGTTGACGCTGAGGAGGTCGAACGCGGCGTCGTCGGGCGGTCGGTCGGCGGCGCAGTCCGAGAGGTGGGCGCGGAGGCCGTCGAGCAGGGCGCGCT
>JBEIQZ010000949.1:0-1135 GCA_040376255.1 Alphaproteobacteria bacterium | reverse complement strand
GAATTCGGGCCGCCGGATGCGGAGGCTGTCGCGGAGCCACTGGAGGGGCGGGCGCTCAGGCGGCAGGACGCTGACGCGGCGCAGGTGGCGCGGGGGGCGCTGCCCGTCCGGGGCAGTGAAGGCGCGGCGCCCGTGGAGCAGCCGGTCGTTGTCCGCGATCAGCAGATCCCCGGCCTCCCACCGGTGCGCCAGCAGCACATCCGGCGCGTAGAGGCGGCGGCGGATCTCGGCCATCCGGCGCGCGGCCCGCTGCGGGGACAGGCCGGGCAGCCGGACCTTCACCGGGTTGATATCGTCGACCGGCTCGGCGTAGCGCAGCACCGGCTCCCCGGTGAGCGGGTGGTGGGCGAGCAGATCCACCTCAAAGCGCCCGCCGTAGTGCGCCAGCCGATCGGTGGCGCCCTCGACGCGCAGCCCGCGCCACTCCGCCTGCAGGGGCGGCGGCAGCCCGCGCCAGAGCCGCGCCGTGTCCACGAACAGCGTCTCCCCGCCGCTTCCCGGCGGCGGCGCCTCCACGCAGTGGAACATCAGGAACCGGGGCGCCCTCGGCAGGAAGGCGCCGTCCCAGTGCAGCGGCACCGCCCGATCGGTGTACAGGTAGTTCGCCGTCCCGGGCTTCACATGGAGCTCGTTGACCGAACCGAACGACCACGGCAGCAGCGGCCCCAGCCGCCGCCCGGCTGCAGGCAGCTCCGCCCGCCGCAGGGATCGCAGCCCGCGCAGCACGACGACCCCGTGATCGCGCACCCACAGCAGCAGCAGCTCCGCCGGCAGCGCGCCGAATTCCGTCCCCTCCGGCAGCCGCACCTCCAGCCCGAACGGCTCCATCGCCCGGAGCCGGGGGGACAGCCCGGGCGCCGGGTTCACGCGGCGCCCCCGCCAGTCACCCCAGCGATCTCCGCCCCGATCTCAAAATGGCTCGGCCGCCCGCCCGCCTCCACGAGCCGCGCCCCCATCGCCTCCGCGTCGCGCCGGTGGACGAGCCGCGCCCGATCCTCCCCGAGCAGCGCGCAGCCGTGCCAGGGGGTGAGCCAGGGATCTCCGGGGTGGTCGGCCCCGTCCGCGAGCAGGTAGACGCCGATCTTCTCCGAGCAGACCGGCTGCGGGTGGATCGAGAGGCGCACCGCCTCCGGGT
>JBEIQZ010000503.1:0-4602 GCA_040376255.1 Alphaproteobacteria bacterium | reverse complement strand
GCCCGCGCCCATCCAGTCGACGCGGTTGCCCTGGACGTCGACGCGCCGGAAGCTCGTCGCCTCGATCCAGAGCGGCTCGACGGACTCGCGGGCGGGCAGCCCGGCGGGGGGCTGATACGTCAGGTACATGTGCATCGGCGACGGCACCTCATGGACGGCGAGATCCAGCCGCAGCGCGACGTGGCTGAACAGGTGGGTGAGCTGGTCGCAGTCGAGGTGGATCTCGGCCTCGCCGGTGTGCCGCCACGGGTCGAAGCTGCGCGACAGCAGCGACTCCGGCTGGTAGAACACGCCGCGCGCCCGCAGCGCCTCCGCGATCCACAGCGGGATCTGCTGCTGATCCCCCGCCAGCCACAGCGCCACCTCCGCCGTCTGGACATCGCCCGCGCCGGTCTGCGCCATCATCTGCCAGCCGACCTCCTCAGCGATCCGGTCGGCGAAGGCGCCGATGGCCGCCGCGTCGAAGTCGACGAACTTCGCCTCATAGGCCGCGTACCGCTCCAGCGGGCTCCACGGGTAGGGGCAGTCCGGCGCGACATCCCCGCCGGAGCCCGGCGCCGCTCCCGTCAGGAACCCTGACGCCCGCGCCGGGAAGGTGCCGCCCGCCAACAATTCTGCCTGGAGCCCCGCCCGCCAGAGCGCATGCGGCGCCATCACCGCCGTCGCGATCACCGCCGCCGCCGCCGCTGCGGCCAGCCCGCCCACCGCCTGCGCCCAGCCGGAGGCCGGGGGCGGCCCGGAGGTGAAGGGGGAGAACCCGCCCGCCTGCCCCGATTCGATATGCGCCTGGATCTGCCGCTGGATCTCAGCCTGCGCCGCCCCGTACCGCCGCACTGCCCCGAGCGCGTAGACCAGCAGCACCACCGCCCCGAGGCACATCACCGGCGCCACCCAGAACAGCGGCGAGACCACCGTCTGCAGCAGCAGGTACACCGACATCCCGCCGGAGATCAGCAGCCCCGCCCCCGCCAGCCCGATCCCGCGCATCACCGCCCCCGGCTCCGCCCGGTGGCAGCCCGCCCCGGTCGGCACCGCCGCCAGCCCGACGGCGATCAGCAGCCCTGGCGCCCAGGCGATGGCGTTCGGCAATTGCGCGAAGGCCAGGAGCTGCAGCCCGCAGAGCGCCACCAGCGCGCCCGCCGCCATCAGCAGCCAGGCGCCGAGGCCGACGCGGTGGGGGAAGGGGACATCGGTCGGATCGGTCATCGCTGCACCTGAGGTGCGTCTATCTTACTGTGTCTGGTCGGGTGTGTCCGGTGCGCGGGCCACCTGCGGGCTCCAGCTTATCCCGAGCCCGGCGCTCCAGCCCTCGTAGACCTCCTCGGCGATCTCAGTGCCGGTGCGCTCGCGGGCGGGCCAGTCGAGCAGGTTGGTGGCCTTGACCTTCAGGCTCCAGGCGGGCGCGATCCGCTGCGATCCGGTGAGGTCGAGGCGGTGGACGGGCAGCTCGTAGGTGTCGGGGATGCCGGACTGCCCGACCTCGGAGATGCGCGGGCCGAAGGCGTTGTAGAGCAGGGAGAGGCCGGTGCCGGTCTGCTCGTGCTCGTAGAGGATCTGGAGGTTGAGCACCCAGGGGGACTGGCCCTGGAGCGGGCGCTCGGAGGAGGTCTGGTTGCCGTCGGTCCCGCTGAGGTCGATGGTGGATAGGATGAACGCGGCGTTTCCGGCGATGGAGAAGTCGCTTAGCGCGATGCTCAGCGGGCCGAGCCCCTGGCGCCACTCCAATTCGGTGCCGAGGTTGGTGGCGCCGGTGGCGTTGTCGAAGGTGCCGACCGAGCCGCTGACCGCGCTGACGGCGATGACGGACTCGATGGGATCGTGGAACAGCTTGGCGAAGCCGCCGATGGAGAGCGTCTCCCCGGCGCGGGGGTACCACTCCCAGCGGACGTCGAAGTTGTCGATCGTGGCGCGCTGGAGATCGGGGTTCCCGTAGAGCTGGCGCCCGGTGCGGTAGTCGTACCACGGCACCTCGGAGAGCTCGCGGAACTCCGGGCGCGAGAGGGTGCGGCCGTAGCCGAGGCGGAGCAGCATGTCCTCCGGCGCGGCGGCGCCGCCGATGGCGACGGTGCCGGTGAGGGCGGGCAGCAGATCGACGGTGGAGAGGGAGGCCTCCACAGGGGTCTGGCTGGTGTCGAACAGCTCGTAGGTGGAGGCGATCTGGGTGGAGGCCTCGACGCGGGCGCCGCCGAGGAGGCGGAGCCGGGAGAGGACGGGCAGATCCGCGAGCAGGTACCCGGCGTAGAGCGCCTGGGTGGCGCGGTAGTCGTCTGAGCTGGAGGTGTACTCGATGAATTCCAGCCACGCGGTGTCGGTGACGCCGTCGGCGGCTTCGGCGCCGATGTTGTCACCGGTGATGATCTCGGAGATGGGGCGGCTCAGGTCGAAGGTCTCAGTGCCGCGCAGCTCGTAGGAGAAGCGGCGGGTGGTGCTGTCGCGGGCGCGGCGGACACCGTTGAAGCCCGCCGCGATCCGGCCCTCCCCGTCCGGGCGGTCGCCGTGGGCGAGGGTGAGCGGGAGGCTGATGTCGAGGCCGAGGTCGTGGTTGCGATCCTGGAGCGTCGAGTAGAGGATCTCGTTCCACGATCCCTTCTGGGAGAGCACATAGCCGTCGTCGGTCAGGATGTAGCTGTACTCGCGCCGATCCGGTTCGAGGCGGCTGGCGACGGCGAAGGCGTAGCGGCCCTCCAGGATCAGCGGCCCGGCCGGCTGGCGGGTGGTGATCTGCTGGTAGAAGAGCTGCTGCTCCTCCCAGCCGGTGCGGGTGTTGCGGGAGTCGCCGGAGCCGGTGGGGTCGTCGGCGTCGTAGACGATGCTGCTGGCGGCGCTGTTGCGGTTGAGCAGGGTGGTGGTGCGGATCTCGCGGCCCTCGCCCCAGGAGAGGCCCAGCCCGAGCATCGCGCCCAGCCGGACGGTGTTCTGGAGATCGAGGAAGTCCGTGGAGCGCTTGAGCTGCAGCCCGTCGGTGCCGTTGGCGTAGACCGCGCGGCTGCCCTGCTCGACGTCCCAGCCGTTGGCGAAGGTGATCCCGCCGACCGCCCCGAAGGTCGCCCCGCCGATCTGGGCGCGGTTGCCGCCGGTAATCGAGAAGCCGATGTCGGGCGTGAGCGTGCGCTCAGACAGCTCCCAGCGGTTCGGGATGCGCTCGCCGAACCGCTCGATGTCCTCGGCGGTGTAGCCGTCCTCGGAGAAGATGCCGCCGGGCTTGATCGAGGAGGTCGAACCGGCGATCTCCGGGTCGAGAGCGCGCCAGCCCGCGCCGAAGCCGAGCATGTCGGTCGGGCCGCTCCCGGCGACCTGCTGCCGGGTGAAGGAGGTGCCGGCGACGTACGTGCCGGAGAGCTGCACCTGGAAGAACGCCTCCTCCGGGATGCTGCGGGTGCGGATCTGGACGATGCCGCCGCCGAACTCGGCGGGCCGATCCGGCGAGAACGTCTTCTGGATCACCACCGCCTCCAGCAGCGCGGTCGGGAACAGATCCAGCGGCACCACCCGCCGCTCCGGCTCCGGGCTGGGCAGGGTGGAGCCGTTGAGCGTCGTCGCCGAGTAGCGATCCCCCAGCCCGCGCACGAACACGTAGCGCCCGCCCACCACCGTCAGCCCGGTCACCCGCCGCATCGCAGACGCCGCGTCGCTGTCCCCGGCGCGGCTCATCATCTGCGCGCTGATCACGTCGCTGACCGTCCCGGCCTCCTGCCGCTCGGCCAGCGGGGCCTCCATGTCGAGGAAGCGCGGCTTGTCCGCGACGACGTCCACCTCGCCCGAGGAGCCGATGGGCAGCAGCAGCACCCGCGCCTCCTTGGCGCCGCCCGCCGTCACCTCGACCTCCAGCGACACGTCCCGCAGGCTGTCCTTGTGGATCACCGCCCGCCACACCCCCGGCGCCAGCCCCGACACCTGCACCGCGCCGTCATCGCCCGTCAGGTGCGTCTGCGTCACAGTCTGCGGCGCGCCGTCCGGCCCGGCCACGGTCATCGTCAGCGTCAGCGTCGCGCCGGGGATCTCCAATTCGTCGACGTCCAGCGCCAGCACCCGGATCGTCCCGCCGTCCGGCGCCGCCGCGATCTCCGGCGGGGCGAAGGTGTAGGAGAACTGCACCACCGCCGCCACCGGGACGCCCTGATCGGTCGCCGGGCTGAAGCGCAGCCCCGTCGCCGCCGTCAGCGCCGCGTCGTCCAGATCGGGCCGGACGCCCTGCACGATCTTCGCCTGCTGAACGACCCCCTGCGCGTCGATCTGCAGCTCAAGCACCACCCGCCCGCCCGCCCGCTCCGCCAGCGCCGCAGCCGGATACACAGGCGGCGAGTCAGTGAGAAGCGAGGGCGGGATCTGCGCGGGCGCGGGCGCAGGATCAGGCGCAGGATCGGGCGCGGCCACCGCCGCCGGGACGATCAGGAGGAGGCCCGGCAGCAGACCCGCCAGGGGGAGCAGGGACAGCAGACCGGGCATTTTATTCTCCTGAGCGCGCTGTTGTCATACCGATGGGCGCCCTCCGTCCCTTCGCCCCTTGGGGGAGAAGGTGGCCCGGAGGGCCGGATGAGGGGCGTTTGAGAACGGCTTTCCCCTCATCCGTCAGCCTCCGGCTGCCACCTTCTCCCCGTGCCG
>JBEIQZ010000502.1:0-4630 GCA_040376255.1 Alphaproteobacteria bacterium | reverse complement strand
CGGACGGCGCGATCTTCGTGGATCGCGATCAGGTGACCATTGATAATGTTGCCACCGTCGTCGCGGAGCGGCGCGGGACGAGCCCGATCATGGTGAAGGGCGATCAGGCGGTGACCTACGGGCAGGTGCGGGAGGTGGTGGACAAGATCCACGAGGGCGTCCCCAACACCGACACGATGCTGCTGGCCGCCACCAAGCCCAAGGAGGCGGCGCCATGAGCCTGAAGCTCCCTGAGAAGAAGGGCGGGATGGATGAGATCAACATCACCCCGCTGATCGACGTCGTGCTGGTGCTGCTGATCATCTTCATGGTGCTCACCCCGATCACCGTGCAGACCATGGCCAGCCGCCTGCCGCCGGAGGACGTGGACGCCGAGCCGCCGCCGCCCGATCAGGTGCCGGATCAGCTGATGATCGCGGTCTACGAGGACGGCACGCTCGCGCTGAACCTCAACGTCCAGACCGACGAGGCGCTGCAGGCGGAGCTTTTGCAGCGCCTGAAGGGCAAGGCGAAGAAGACGGTGTTCATCGACGCCCACACGAAGGCCAACTACGCCCGCGTCATCCAGATCATGGACATGGCCCGCGCGGCGGGGGCGGAGACCGTCGGTTTCGCTGAGATGACGGAGGAGGGTCCGGCGAAGCTCGCCCCCGGCGCAGCGCTGCCTGGAGCGCCCGGAGCGCCCGGAGCGCCCGCCGGAGAGCCGCCGCTGGTCGCGCCGCCCGGATCGGTGCCGCCGGGTTGAGCGGCCCAGGGAGGAGAGATGGCGACCGACTTTGAGCAGATCGGGGAGGTGAGGCTCCGGGGGATCATCGATCGCTTCGTGGATCGGGTCTTCTCCGATCCGATCATCGGCTTCTTCTTCACCGGCAAGGATCCGGCGCGCATCCGCGAGCATGAGTATACACATGCTGCGGCATCGCTCGGGGCGGTGATATCCTACGCGGGGCGGCCCATCGCGCCGCTCCACCGCCCGCTCCGCATCAACGCCGGACAATTCCGCCGCCGCCTCGCCATCCTGAACCAGGAGATCGAGCGGGCCGGCGTCGCCGCCGACATCCGGGAGCGGTGGATCTCTGCAGAACAACGCCTCCTCCCTGCCATCACCGACGGAACTGACTGTGCCTGAACTCAAACCCGGCGATCCCGCCCCCCCCTTCCGCCTGCAGCCTGTCTCCGGCCTGCCGGTCGAGGTGGGGCTGCAGGGTCCGGTCTCGATGCTCTTCTTCCTGCGCCCGCTGGCCTCAGCCCACAGCCGCCTGCTGGTGAACAGCCTCCAGCAGCAGCACACCGCCTTTGACGGCATACAGGTCGTGCAGTTCACCCGCTCGGTGGAGGAGAACGTGCGCGACTTCGTGCCGCGCCACCACATCCTGTTGCCGATCGTCAACGATCTGGAGGGCCGCTGGTACGACGCCTACGGCGTCGGGCGGGATCGCGGCTTTGTCCGGAGCATGACCGACCTGAGCGGCTGGATGAAGCTCCCGCAGACGCTCCTGTCGGGCATGGGCCGCCCGGAGGGCTTCTACGATCAGCGCCCGGCCGCCTTCGTCATCGGCGCGGCGGGCCGGGTGGCGTGGGCGTGGTACGGCAGCAGCGTGCTGGCGCTCCCCGATCCGGCGGAGATGCTGGCGGTGGCGCGCCGGGAGCTGGCGGCGGGCCGGGGCGACGGCGGCCGGGGGCCGGACGGCCGGGGTGCATGATCGGGCTGCTGCTGGCCTGCGTCGCGCCTGAGAGCCGGGTGCTGCCGGTACAGCTGAGCCTGCTGGTGGAGGAGCAGGGCGGGCGCCCGCTGTCGGTGGTGGTGGAGCTGGGGCGCAACCTGCGCGATCAGGTCGATCTCCGGGTGGCTGAGGGGCCGCTGCTCTATGACGGGCGCCACATCTGGGAGATCGAGGGCAACCGGCTCACCGATCAGGCCAGCGGCCGCCTGCTGACGATGCCTGCGCCGGGGCGGATCACCGGGCTGGATCGGCGCGCGATCTGGCTGGACGCCGGCGGGGTGAGCCAGCGGTGCGGGATGGAGCGCTGGCCGGAGTGGTCGGAGATCCCCGTGATCCCGACGCAGCGCGGGATCACCTGCGCCGCCTCCACGGAGCCCGCCGCCCCGCTCTCCCACCACCCCGGCCCCGGCGTGGGGTTCAAGGTGTGGCTCGACGGGGATCAGCTCTCGGTGCGGCTCCCGGTGGACGGGGAGGAGGGGGGGCAGGTGCTGATGGAGGGGGTGGAGCGCGTGGTCGGCGTGCGGTGGGTGCGCGATCCCGCCGCCGCCATCGCCCCGCTGCTGGAGCGGAGCTACCGGGGGCGCTCGCTCGTCGGGGCCGTGCCGCTCGACGTGCGCGTGGACGGCGATCTGTCGGAGTGGGTCGGCAGCCGCCCGCTCGTGCTCCAGGAGGCCTGGCACCTGGAGTCCGGCGGCCCGGCCTGGCACGGCGCCCGCGACGCCAGCATCGGCGTCTCTGCTGCGTGGAGCGAGGGGCAGCTCTGCTTCGCCGGACGGCTGCGCGACGACGACCGGGAGCCGGAGGACGCGCTGGAGGTGCGGGTCGGCGGGGGGCGGATCGCGCTGCCCCTCGGGCGGCTGGCGCGGGAGCGCGAGATCAGCGGACAGGACGGGGAGGGTGCGGCGTGGGCGCTGGGCCGCGACTGGTACGGCGCCCGCTACGAGGTCTGCCTGCCCCACCGCACGATCCCCGGAACCCTGCCGTTCGTCCTGGTGTGGCGGGACGCCGACGCCGGGCAGCCCACCACCGTCCTGTCCTCGGCGCCGCAGATGCCCGGCGCTGAGAGCCGGCTGCCGCGCGGCCACCTGAGGATCTCCCGATGACCCTGCTCCTGCTCTGGATCTCCTGCATGCACCGCCATATTGACACACCCGCACCCTCGGCCCCCGGCGCCCCGGCATCGGCCCCCGCGCTCCCCCCGGTGACCGCCTCCTCCCCGGAGGGCGCCCGCATCGTCGAGGCCGCCCGGAGCGATGAGCGGCTGTTCGCCCGGCTGGTGGAGCTCTGCGATCACCACCCCGGACGGCTGGCCGGGACGGAGGCGCTCGCGGGGGCGGTGCGGCGGACGGAGGGCTGGATGCGCGCGGACGGGCAGGAGGGCGTCCGCGCTGAGCCGGTCATGGTGCCGGTCTGGGTGCGCGGCGCGGAGTCGCTGGAGGTGATCGCGCCGCTGCCGCGCCCGATGGGGCTGATGAGCCTCGGCGGGTCGGTCGGGGGCGAGGTGGAGGCGGAGGTCGCCGTGCTGGACGGGATGGAGGCGCTCGGCCCGCAGGTAAAGGGGAAGATCGTGCTGTTCAACGTCCCGATGGCGCAGACCCTCCCCGCGCTCCACGCCTACGGCGAGGCGGTCAACTACCGGGTGAACGGCGCGGCGAAGGCGGCGGCCTACGGCGCGGTCGGCGTGCTGGTGCGCTCGGTCACCACCCGCTCGCTCTACACGCCCCACACCGGCATGCTCCGCTATGAAGAGGGCGGCCCGCAGATCCCCGCCGCCGCCATCCCCACCGAGGAGGCCGACTGGCTGGCCCGCATGAGCGCCGCCGGGGAGCCGGTGCGCCTCCGGATGCGGCTGTCCGCGCAGACCCTCCCCGATCGCGAGAGCGGCAACGTCATCGGCGAGATCACCGGCAGCCTCACCGGCAGCGGAGCGGACGGGCCGGAGATCGTCGTCTTCGGCGCCCACCTCGACAGCTGGGACGTCGGCCAGGGCGCCCACGACGACGGGGCCGGGGTGGTTCAGGTGGTGGAGGCGCTGCGCCTGATCCGCAGCCTCGGCCTGCGCCCGCGCCACACCCTGCGCGCCGTCCTCTACACCAACGAGGAGAACGGCCTGCGCGGCGGGACCGCCTACGCCGACGCGCACCGGGGCGAACCCCACCGCGCCGCCCTGGAGTCCGATCTCGGCGGCGGCTGGCCGCTCGGCTGGAGCAGCGCCGGGACAGCGGCGCAGCTCGCGGGCTTCCTGCCCGTCGCCGCCCGCACCGGCCTCCCCCGCCTGCGCGACGGCGGCGGGGCCGACATCTCCACCCTCGACGGCGTGCTGCAGATCGGGCTGCTGCCCGATGACAGCCGCTACTTCGATGTCCACCACACCCACGCCGACACCGTCGACAAGGTCGACCCGCGCTCACTGCGCGAGGGGCTGGCGGCGACGGCGCTGCTGCTGTGGGAATTGGCGAACTGAGGCGGACTGATCCCGGCGCTCCGCGCGGAAGCTCAGTCCGCGCCCCCTTCGATCCACGCCTCGAAGACCGCGAGATCGGTCGAGGCCAGCGTCAGCTCCGGGGGCATGCGGGTGCCGATGCCGCCGAACGCCTGGTAGGTGCTGTTGAGCTTGTGCCAGAGGTAGCTGGCCTCGGGGGAGCCCTCCTCGACGAGCACCATCGTCGGCACCTGCGTACTCAGCACGCCGACGATGGTGTTGGCGGAGGCGCCCGCGCTCAGATCCAGCCCCGCCGAGGGCGCGTCCCCGGCGTGGCAGGAGATGCAGTTGCGGTCGAAGATCGGCTGGATGTCCGTGGCGAGCGTCGGCGGGGCGGGCGTCAGGGAGTCGGCGCTCTCCTTGCCGGCAGTGCAGGCGGAGAGCGCGATAGCGGCGAGGGGGAGGATGAGGCGGGGCATCGGCG
>JBEIQZ010000660.1:0-2946 GCA_040376255.1 Alphaproteobacteria bacterium | reverse complement strand
GGTGCCTGCCCCTGCCTACGGGGCGCCGCCGCTGCCCGGGCCGGTGCCTGCTCCCCGCCCCCCCGCCGCGCCCGCCCCCTTCGGCGGACGGCGCCCGCCCACCGCCGGGGCGCTCTCGGACGAGGTGCTGCGCCGGATCGAGGTGGAGCTTATGCGGATCGGGCCGATCCAGGAATTGTCCCGGTTCTGGTTCCGCTGGAAGGGCGGGACGCTGATGCGGCCGGACGTGCTGGTGGGGCTGATGCTCACGGTGTCGACGGCGCTCTGCGCGGCCTGCGCGGGCGGGGGCGGATCGCTGGCGCTGGTGTGGCGGAAGCTGTCGGGCGGATAGTCAATCTGGCAGTCAACCTGAAACAGGGAGGAGAAGATGCGGATCCTCGTGACGGGCGGGGCAGGCTACATCGGCGGCGTCGTGACGGCGGCGCTCGCGGCGCGCGGCGATGCGGTGTGGGTCTACGACAACCTCAGCACCGGCCACGCGCATGCGGTCGCCCCGGAGGTGCCGCTGATCATCGGGGACGTCCGGGACACGGCGAAGCTGGAGCAGGTCCTGCGGGTGAACCGCATCGGCGCGGTGATGCACTTCGCCGCGCTCTCGCTGGTCGGGGTGTCGGTGAAGGACCCCTCCACCTACTACCACAACAACGTCGTCGGGACGCTCTCGCTGCTGGACGCGATGCAGCGCGCGGGGGTGGATCGGCTGGTGTTCAGCTCCACCGCATCGGTCTACGGCGAGCCGCGCAGCGTGCCGATCCTTGAGTCCGACCCGACCGTCCCCACCAGCCCCTACGGCGCCACCAAGCTCGCCACCGAGCAGATGATCCGCGCCTTCAGCGCCGCCTGCGGGCTGCGGCACGGCATCCTGCGCTACTTCAACGCCGCCGGAGCGTCTGAGGTGAACGGCGAAGCCCACGACCCGGAGACGCACCTGATCCCGCGCCTCCTCCTCGCCGCCGCCGCCGGGGCGGGCGTGCAGGTCTACGGGGACGACTACCCGACGCGCGACGGGACGGGCGTGCGCGACTACGTCCACGTCCTCGATCTGGCCGACGCCCACCTGCTGCTGCTCGGGGCGCTGGCCGGGGCGCCCGGCGGGGCGGGCTTCTGCTACAACGTCGGCTGCGGTGGGGAAGGCTACTCAGTGCGCGAAGTGCTGGAGGTGACGCGGCGGATCACCGGGGCGCCCCTGCCGGTCACAGCGGTCCCGCGACGCGCCGGAGACCCGGCGGTGCTGATCGCCAGCTCCGACAGGATCCGCCTGGAACTTGGCTGGTCGCCGAAGCATGACAGCCTCGAACAGATGGTCGGATCAGCGTGGGAGTGGCTCCGGCGCCAGCCGGGCTTTGCGGCTCAGACTGCTGCGCCGCGTTAACGGGGGCGGACAACCTGCACGGACAGAGAGGGGCAGCGATGTTTGAGGCATCCAGAATCAAGGAACTGATCGAACAGCACATCCCCGGCTGCACCGCGAACGTCGTCGACGAGGCCGGGGACAAGGAGCACTTCACCGCCGAGGTGATCTCCGCCAGCTTCGCCGGAAAAAGCCGCGTCCAGCAGCACATGATGGTCTACAAGGCCCTCGGCCCCCTGATGGGTCGCGAGATCCACGCACTGCAGCTGTCTACCCGTGAGGGATAGCCGGCAACCGGCTATCCCTCACGGGTAGACAGCTGCAGTGCGTTGTTTTTTGGTCTGGAGATGCTTTCAGATTCTCTTGACCGGCGCTGATCAGCGGCCCGGGTTGAACTGCCCGGATTGAACCTCTCTGCCTGAACCTCTCCGCCTGATCCCAACCTGTTCTCTATATGGAGCCTCCGATGAGTGACACCCAGCAGAAGATCGACGAGCTCGTGAAAGGCAACGACGTCGTCCTGTTCATGAAGGGGACGAAGATGTTCCCCCAGTGCGGCTTCTCAGCCCGCGCGATCGAGATCCTCAGCCGCTCCGGCGCCACCGGCGTCAAGGATATCAACGTCCTCGCCGACTACGACATCCGCGAGGGCGTCAAGGCCTACTCCGGCTGGCCCACCATCCCCCAGCTCTTCATCAAGGGCGAGTTCATCGGCGGCGCGGACATCATGATGGAGATGTACCAGAGCGGCGAGCTGCAGGCGCGCATCCAGCAGGACAAGCCGCAGGGCTGAGCCTGCGGCTGGGTCGGCATGATCATCATCCCCGCCCGGAACGAGGCGCCGAGGGTGGGGGCCGTCATCCGGGAGATACGCGGCGTGCTCCCGGATGTCCCGGTGGTGGTGGTGGAGAACGGCTCCACCGATGACACCGCCGGGGCCGCGCGCCGGGAGGGCGCGATCCTGCTCCGCTCCGGCACCGGGTACGCGCGGGCGCTGCGCGCGGGCTTCTGTTATGCGCTGGCGCAGCGGGCGGGCTGGGTGGTGCAGATGGACGCGGACGGGCAGCACCCGGCGTCGGCCATCGGCGGGCTGGTCGCGGCGCTCTCGGCGGCGGACGTGGTGATCGGATCGCGGTTTCTGGGGAGCATCGGCTATGCGATGCCGCTGCACCGGCAGGCGGCGGTGCGGCTGCTGGGCGGCTGGGCGTCGCTGTGGGCGGGGCAGCCGATCCGCGATGTGACCAGCGGGATGCGGGCGTGGCGGCCAGCGGCGCTGGCCCGGATGACCGGGGACTTCCCGGAGGAGATCGCGGACGCGAACCTGCTGGTGCGGGCGGTGCGCCGGGGGTTGAAGGTGGCGGAGCTTCCGGTGCCGATGCGGGCGCGGCGCTCCGGCGACTCGATGCACGGGGGGCTGGACGGGGCGCGGTTCGCGCTCAGGATGGCGCTGCTCACCGCGCAGGAGGGCGCGCAGTAGGTCCCCTCCCCTTTGCGGGGGTTACCCCCCGCATCGGCACGGCGCGGCATGAGCCGCTTGTGCCTCCCCCCGCGCCAAAGATGGCGCGACGGCTGGCCCGTGCCGGGGGTGAATGAGG
>JBEIQZ010000213.1:0-9234 GCA_040376255.1 Alphaproteobacteria bacterium | reverse complement strand
GGAAAGCCCTTCTCAAACGCCCCTCATCCGGCCCTTCGGGCCACCTCCTCCCCCAAGGGGCGAAGGGACGGAGGGCGCTCCTCGGAAGTCTATTTTCCCAGTTCCGTATTATAGCTCAAACACCGATAATGCCCAAATCTTCAGGCGAAGCCCCCATCCCCTGTATTTTGCCTTTCGCCTTTCGCCGTGTCGCCGTGTCGCCGTGATCCCCCGCCTTTCGCCTTTCGCCTTTCGCCTTTCGCCTTTCGCCTTTTCCGTGCTTCCGTGCTTGCGTTTCACCCTTCCCCCTTCCCCCCGCTCCCCACCTCCGCCCGCCTCAACCGATCATTGACCGCCACCCCGATCCCGATCTCCTCCGCCTCTTCGACCAGCAAGATATCAAACCCCTCCGCGTCCAACCTCCGGAGCGCCGCATAGAGCCCGCGCGCGTAGACATCCACCGGCGAGGCCCGCAGGATACCGATATTTCCACGGTGATTCAGCCTCTCCTGATCAACATTTTTACAGAGCTTCAGCGGTGTCCTGGGCGCATAGTGGGCCGGGAGCGTGCCGGGTGCGGCGGTCTGAGAGGTGTGCGCCAGCCGACCAATCCGCCGCTCAAGCTCCTCCACGGAGACGCCGCCGGGCCTGAGGAGCGCCGGAGTTTCACTGCTTAGATCAAGAATAGTGCTCTCCACGCCTATGTTACAATCACCTCCATCGACGACGGGGAGGTCGGGGAAGCTGTCGAGGACGTGCCGGGCGGTGCTGGGGCTGATCTGGCCGAAGCGGTTGGCGCTGGGGGCGGCGAGGGGACCGGCGCGGCGGATGAGGTCGAGGGCGACAGGGTGGGCGGGGACGCGGAGGGCGACGGTCTCGCGGGCGCCGGTGACGACGTCGGGGACGAGGGGGCGGCCGTCCAGCCACGCGCGCCAGAGGACGACGCTCAGCGGGCCGGGCCAGAGGGGGCGGAGGGCGGCGACGCGGGGGTCGGGCTCGGCGAGGGGGGAGGGGAGGTCGGCGACGTGGACGATGAGGGGGTGTCCGGGGGGGCGGCCCTTGGCGCGGAAGACGGCGGCGACGGCGTCGGGGTGGGCGATAGAGGCGGCGAGGCCATAGACGGTCTCGGTGGGGATGGCGACGATGCCGCCGGCGCGCAGGAGATCGGCGGCGTCAGCGGGAGAGATCAGCGGCATCTTGTATCTTTAACCCGCTACCGGGTTCGGGCAGATGGGGTAGATTCGGCGCGGAGGAGTCAGGATGCCTGTATCGGGTCTGATCGCGCTGTTGGATGACATCGCCACGCTCGCGGACAACGCTGCGGCGATGGCGGCGATCACTGCAAAGAAGGGCGGTGCGATGACGGACAACGTGGCGGGCCTGGCGGTGGCTGCCACGAAGAAGACCAGCGGCGTGGTCACCGACGACATGGCGGTGACGGCGGAGCAGGCGGTCGGGCTGCGGCCGGAGCGGGAGATCCCGGTGGTGCTGGCGATCGCGAAGGGATCGATGAAGAACAAGGGGCTGATCCTGGTTCCGGGGGCGCTGCTGTTGAACGCGGTGGCGCCGTGGGGGATCACGCCGCTGCTGATGGCGGGCGGGCTGTTCCTGTGCTTCGAGGGGGCGGAGAAGCTGCTGCACCGGTTCTTCCCGCACCCGGAGGAGGCAGGCGCGGATGAGGAGGCGCCGCAGACGCCGGAGGAATTCGAGAAGATGCGCATCGCCAGCTCGATCCGCACGGATCTTGTGCTGTCCGCCGAGATCATCGCGATCAGCCTCGGGGAGGTCAAGAATGAGACGTTTGTGATGCAGGCGGTCGCGCTCTATGTGATCTCGGTGATCATGACCGTCGGCGTGTACGGGGTGGTCGCGCTGCTCATCAAGCTCGACGACATGGGGCTGTACCTCGTCCAGCAGGGCGGGCCGAGGGAGGGGCTGGGGAAGGCGATCCTCGCGTTCACGCCGAAGCTGATGCATGCGATCTCGCATATCGGCACGTTCGCGATGCTGCTGGTCGGCGGGCAGATCCTGATGCACGGGTTCCATCCGGTCGGGGAGGCGGTCGAGCATGTGGTGGCGATGGCGCCGTTCGGCCACGGGCTGCTGACGGCGGTGGTGGAGATCGTGGGGGGCGCGATCGCGGGGCTGCTGACAGTGGGGGCGGTGAAGCTGGGGTCGAAGCTGATGCCGAAGCGGAAGAAGAAGGAGGAGTCGAAAGCGGCTCCGGCGGCTGCGGCTCCTGCAGCTCCGGCTGCGCCTGCCACACCGGAGGAGTGATTGTTCCCGGTCGATCCGTACCTGCCGGAGGTGCTGGCGGCGATCCGGGCGTGCGGGGCGGTGGTGGTGGAGGCGCCGCCGGGGACGGGCAAGACGACGCGCGTCCCGATCGGGCTGGCGGATCACATCGCGGGGCAGATCCTTGTGCTGGAGCCGAGGCGGGTGGCAGCGCGGGCGGCGGCGGGGTTCGTGGCGCGATCGCTGGGCGAGGCGGTGGGCGGGCGGGTGGGCTACGCGATGCGGCTGGAGCGGCGGGCGGGGCCGGAGACGCGGGTGCTGTACGTGACGGAGGCGCTGCTGACGCGGCGGCTGGCGACCGATCCGGGGCTGGCCGGGGTGGGCTGCGTGGTGATCGACGAGTTCCACGAGCGCTCGATCCACGCGGACGTGGCGCTCGCGTGGGTGCGGGCGCTGCGGGAGGCGCGGCCTGATCTGGCGCTCGTCGTGATGAGCGCGACGATGGACGGGGAGCGGGTGGCTGGCTGGCTGGGCTGCGCGCGGCTGCGGGTGGAGGTGGAGCGGTTCCCGGTGGAGATCGCCCATGTCCCGCTGGTGGACGGGCGCCCGCTGTGGGTGCGCGCGGCGGCGGGGGCGCGGCGGATGCTGGCGTCGCAGGCGGGGGATGTGCTGGTGTTCCTGCCGGGGGTCGGGGAGATCCGCCGCTGCCGGGAGGAATTGGAGCGCGAGGGCGGGGATCGGCCGGGGCCTGAGGTCGAGATCCTGGAATTGCACGGGGAGCTGTCCGGCGAGGATCAGGATCGGGCGCTGCGGCGATCCGCGCCGGGGCGGCGGCGGGTGGTGCTGGCGACGAACATCGCTGAGACCAGCGTGACGCTCGACGGGGTGCGGGCGGTGGTGGACAGCGGGCTGGCGCGGGTGGCGGGGCATGACCCGTGGTCGGGGGTGGGGACGCTGGAGCTGCAGCCGATCCCGCGCGCCTCGGCGGCCCAGCGGGCCGGTCGCGCCGGGCGGCAGGGGCCGGGGGCATGCCTGCGCCTCTACACGCAGGCCGACCACGACAGCCGCCCGGCAGAGCAGGAGCCGGAGATCCGCCGGATGGATCTGAGCGGGACGCTGCTGGAATTGGGCGGGCGCGAATTGCGATGGCTCGATCCGCCGCCGCCGGGGGCGTGGCAGGCGGCGCGCCAATCGCTCGCGCGGCTGGGGCTGATCGGCGGCGGTTCAGGCGGGGGTTCAGACGGGCGGACCCCGCTGGGGGATCGGGCGGTGCGGCTGCCGCTGCCGCCGCGCCTCGCGCGCATGCTGCTGGAGGCGGAGCGGCTGGGGGTGGAGGAGGAGGCGGCGGCGGTGGCGGCGGCGCTCGCGGGCGGGGAGCGGCGGCGGGAGGGGGTGTGGGACCCGGTGCGGGCCGGGGATCTGTCCGGCGGGCGGGGGCAGCAGCGGGCGGAGCAGCGGCAATTGCTCGACGCGCTGCGGCGGAGCGCGGAGGATCAGGGGCGGGCCGGGCGCGGCCGTGAGGGGCCGGACAGGCGGGGATCGCCGGAGGAGCGCCTGCGTCGGGCGCTGTTCGCGGGCTTCCCGGATCGGGTGGGGCGGCGGCGCGGGTCGGCGGGCGCCTGCGCGCTGGCGGCGGGCGGGTCGGCGCAATTGGAGGGGGCCGGGGCGGCGAAGGTGGCCGAGGGGGCCTGCGTGCTGGTGCTGGAGGTGGAGCGGATCGCGGGGGTGGTGAAGGCGCGGGCGCTGACTGAGATCCCGATGGACTGGCTGCTCGACGAGGCCGAGGTGCGGACGACGGTGCGGTGGGCGGGGACGCGGGTGGAGGTGCGGGAGCAGTGGGTGTACGGCGGGAGCGGCGCGGGCGCGGGCGGCGCGGGCGGCGCGGGCGGCATCGTGCTGGAGGAGGGGCCGGGGCAGGGGAGCGCGGAGGAGATCGCGGCCTGCCTCTACGAGAACGTGAGGCACATCGCCCACCGGGTGTTCCCCGACCACGAGGCGGCGGTCGCGCTGCTGCGGCGGGCGGCGTGGCTTCGGCGGATCGGGCAGCCGCTGCCGGAATTGGAGCTGGAGGCGATCCTTCGGGTGGGCTGCGCGGGCTGCCGGAGCGCGGAGGATCTGAGCGGCGTGTCGCTCTGCGCGCTGATCCGCGAACAGATCGGCGGCTACCCCATCGACCGCATGGCCCCTGAGCGCATGCAGCTCGGCGGGCGACGGGCCTCGCCGATCGACTATCCGGAGGAGGGCGACCCGTTCATCAGCTCGCGCCTGCAGGACTTCTTCGGCCTGCCCGCGAGCCCCACCGTGGCCGACGGGCGCCCGCTGCTGCTCCACCTGCTCGCGCCGAACCAGCGACCCGTCCAGATCACCGGCGATCTGCGCGGCTTCTGGGAGCGGCACTACCCGTCCATCCGCAAGGAATTGCAGCGCAAGTACCCGCGCCACGCCTGGCCTGAAGATCCGACCGATCCGGAGGACGTGGCGGCCTCCCAGCCCGCGCCCCGGCGACGGTAGGGGCGAGCGATTGAAACACAAATTATATGGAAAAACAAATGCGACATCTGGTGTCTGGCGGGACGGGCTTTGTCGGGGCGGCAGTGATCCTGGAGCTCCTGGCGAACACAGAGGATGAGATCGTGGCGCTGGTGCGCCCTGGAGCGGATCGTGGAGGCGCTCCAGGGCGCGGCCCGCGCCTACGGGATGAACGCGGAGGCGGTGCCGGTCGGGCGGGTGCGGGCGCTGGCCGGGGACATCACGCTGCCGGGGTGCGGGGCGGAGGAGGCGGGCCGCGCGGACATGCTGTGGCACAGCGCGGCCTCGCTGCGGTACGAGAACCGCTACGAGGAGGAGATCCGCCGGACGAACATCACCGGGACGGCGAACGTGCTGGCATTGGCTCGCCGGATGGGCGTGGAGGTGGCGAACGTCTTCAGCACCGCCTACGTCTGGGGGCGGACTGAGGGGCTGCTGCCGGAGGAGCCGATCCGCGGCGTGACCTCGAACAACCACTACGAGCGCAGCAAGGTGGATTCAGAGGCGCTTCTCGCGGGGGCGGAGGGGTTGGACGTCCGGGTGTTCCGCCCCAGCATCGTCGTCGGCCACTCGCGGACGCTGTCGGCGACCGCGTTCACCGGGCTGTATGGCTTCGTCCGCCAGATGTACCAGTTCCGCCGGATACTGGAGCGCATGCGACCGGGTCTCTACCGGACGCGCCCCATGCAGATCCGGATGACTCCGGACGGGGAGATCGACATGATCCCGGTGGACGCGGTCGCGGCCCAGGCGGTGTACATCGGCCTGTCCAGCGGGGCATCGGGCATCTACCACCTCACCGGCACCGATAAGGAGTACATCGGGGCGGCGGTGAGCGGCATACTGTCCTTACTGGGGTTCGCGGCTCCTGAGTACATCGACAAGGACGCGGACAGCGCCTCGCTGGAGTGGCTGGACGGGCAGCTCGACAAGCAGCTCGACTTCTACGGATCCTACATCCTGGGGCGGCGGGTGTTTGAGCGCCGCCGCGCCGATCAGGCCATCGGCGCGCGCCGCGATCTGGTGCGTCCGCTGCCGCCGATCCGCGAGATGGCGGCGTGGTACCTGGAGCGGTTGGAGCAGGAGCGGCAGAACGCCCCGGTGACCCGGTGAGGGGCGGCGCGTGTCCGCCGGTGTTTGTCGTCGGCACGGGGCGGTGCGGATCGACGCTGTTGTCCCGGTTTCTCCGTCGTCACCCCGCGATCCTGAGCCTCTCTGAGCTGTTCGTCTTCGCGACGGATCTCGGCAGGCGTATCACTGGCACGTTCCCGGATCAGCCGATCGACGGCGCGGGGCTGTGGCGCATCCTCGGCGCGGCCCACCCGATGCAGACGCTGATGCTGCGGCAGGACGTGATGATGGAGGAGGCGCTGTACCGGCCCGCTTTGGGGCGGCGGTTCGGCAAGGCGGAGGGCATCCCGGCGATAGCGGCGACGGCGCTCCCGCACCTGAGCGATGATCCGGACGCGCTGTATGACCGGATCGCGGGGATCGTGCGCGGGTTCGGGGCGGGGGCAGCGGGAGAATTGTACAGCGCGCTGTTCGATCGGCTGCGCGAGGATGCAGGGGCGCGGCTGTGGGTGGAGCGCTCCGGCGGCTCGCTGCGGCTCGTGCGGCGGCTCCGGCAGCACTTCCCCGATGCGCGGTTCGTCCACATCATCCGGGACGGGCGGGACACCGCGATCTCGATGAGCCGCCACGCCGGGTTCCGCATGGCGCTCCTGCATGCGCAGCTCACTGAGATCCTCGGCGTCGATCCCTATGAGAGCGCAGATCGCACATGGGCAGGAGATCTGCCCGACGATCTGGAGTGTTACCTGCCGGAGCGCTTCGACGCGGAGCGCTTTCGCAGTGAGCGGGCGGCGCTGCCGCTGTGCGGGTACTACTGGTCGGGCGAGATCGCCGCCGGGCTCCGCGAGCTGGCGGATCTCCCGCCGGATCGGTTACTGACGCTGCAGTATGAGGATCTGCTGGCCGCGCCGGAGCCGGTGCTGGAGCGCTTCTTCCGGTTCCTGCTCCAGGGGGATGAGCCGGGCGATCTGAGCCGCTTCGCCTCGGAGGTGAAGCCGCCCCGGTCGGACTGGCGCTCGCTGCCAGAGCGCGAGTCGGCAGCGCTCGACCGGGCCTGTCAGGCGGGGACAGAGGCGGTGGCGGATCATCTGAACCGGGAGGCGGCATGAGCGCGGATCTCACTTTTCCCCACCCGCACGATCTGGAGGCGGCCCGGATACCGGCGCGGCTCGATGCGGCAGAGCTGCGGGATCTCTCCCGCATCGAGCCGTGGCGGGCGATCCGGGCCATCGCCGCCGAGTGGATCGGGATCGCGGCGGCCATCGCGGCGGCGTCGTGGGCGGCGCACCCGCTGGTGACGCTCCTGGCGGTGCTGTTCATCGGGGCGAGGCAGCATGCCTTGCTGGTGATCGCCCACGACGCCGCGCACTTCCGCCTCCTCCCGGATCGGGCGTGGAATGATCGGGTGGGCAACCTGTTCCTCTCCTGGCCGATGTTCGTGTCTGTCCAGGGGTTCCGCCACTTCCATTCCGCCCACCACCGGTTCCTCAACGCGGAGGGGGACGGCAACCGGCTCCTGTGGCACACCCACGACGCAGCGGGCGGGCTGGCGCCGGAGTGGCGCTATCCGAAGACGGCGGCGGGCCTGATCGGGACGATCCTGTGGCGCGGGGCGATCTGGACCGGGGTGTGGTGGATGATCCGGGGGATCATCGGCGGGTTCTCCTACGGCATGACCGCGATGGAGCGGGCGGCGCGGCTCGTGGCGATGCTGATCGCTGTGGCGGCGCTGACAGGGGCCGGGGCGTGGGAGGGGTTCCTTGTGTTCTGGGTGCTGCCCTACTGCACCTGGCAGGTGGCGATCCAGTACACGCGCCTGATCTGCGAGCACTCGAACGTCCAGGCGGCCGGCCTCTGGGCGGACACCCGCACCACGATCCCGACCCCGCTGGAGGCGTGGTTTGTCCTGCCGCGCGGGATCGGCTACCACATCGAGCACCACTGGTATCCGTCCGTGCCGTTCTACCGGCTCCCGGATCTCCACGCGCGCCTGATGCGGGATCCTGAGTTCGCTGCCAACGCCAACGTGTCCGGCTCGGTGCAGCGGTCGCTCGCTCAGGTGATCCGGCGTCCATAGCGGTGCGCGGTGAGCGTTGTGCTATCCTGAACCGTCAGCCCGACGGCAGGAGGACGGATGGAGCAGCGACGGCAGAGCTGGAGAGCGCCTGAGGGCGGCGCAGAGGAGTCCGCGCTTCAGCGCTGGAACCTGTTCCGGGTGATCTTCAGCGTGGAGGCAGGGGTGACGCTGATCGCCGGGCTCCAGGCTATTTTCCTCCCGTCGCTGTTCCAATTGTCTGTGATCGGGCCGATGTTCGCTGCGGATGTCCCGCACCAGGCGCGCATGATCGGGGCGGCGTGGGTGGTGCTGGGGGTGATGCAGGCGCGCATGCTGGATCAGGGGAACCACCTCGCGTGGAGCATCTACCTGCCGCCGATCCTTGTAGGGGATCTGCTGCATATGGTGGCGCTGATGGCGATGGTGCTGGAGCGGGGTCTGCTGCCGGCGGATCTGGCGACCTTCGCGATGATGGCGGTGATCCTGCCCTGCCGGCTGATGGTGCTGGCGCGGCCGGAGCGGGTGCTGCGCGTGCGGGAGCCGAGGGCCAGATCCCGGCGGGTGGATGTCAGGGACGCCTGAGCTGGGCGCGCTCCTGAAGGCAGCCCGGTGGCTGCTGCTGCCGGGGTGGTGGCTGCTGCTGGCGTGGGAGGCACAGTCCTGGCAGACGGAGGTGCTGGCGCTCTCGGAGGACGATCTGGCCCGGATGCTGCTGGCGCGGCGCGTGGCGGGCGGGGAGTGGCTGCCCGACGATCTGTGGCCGCCGCTGCCGATGTGGCTGGCGGGCGGGCTGGTCGCGGCGGGGGTTCCGGCGGTGTGGGCGCCGATGCTGGTGAACGTCGCGGCGATCTCGCTGGCCACCGCGCTCTTTCTCAGGAGGGACGCGCGGGTGGACGCGCAGCGGGAGCCGCTCGCGCCGCTGCTGATCGCGTCGCTGCTGCTGGCGCTGCCGTGGACGGTGCGGCTGGCGCTCTCAGGGCTGGCGGAGCCGGTGGCGCTCGCGGGGCTGGCGATCCTGCTGGAGGGCGCGCGGGAGGGCGCGCGGGAGGGGACGCGCAGGGATCTGCGGGCGTCCGGGCGGGCGTCCGGGCTGATCGCGGCGGGCGCGGTCGTCGCGATCCTCTCCCGCTACGAGGCGTGGCTGCTGCTGCCCGCCGCGTCGTGGCTGCTGGCGCGGCAGGGGCGCGGCTGGCGGGCGATCCCGTGGCTGGCGATCCCGTGGCTGGCGGCGGCGGGCTGGGCGTGGCTGCACCACCTCGGGACGGGGGAGCCGCCCGGCGGCTTCGCGCTGGTCGTACGGCAGGGCGCGCTGGCGGCGGGGGTCTGGTCGGGGCCGGCGGGCGGGGCGTGGCGGGCGGCGCGCG
>JBEIQZ010000475.1:0-4913 GCA_040376255.1 Alphaproteobacteria bacterium | reverse complement strand
GTGGGCGCTCCAGTCGGCCACCGGGACGGACTTCGCTGAGTACACCGAGGCGGAGGTGTTCGGGCCGCTCGGCATGACCGACAGCCACTGGCACCTCGCTGACTTTGATGACCCATCGCGCCTCGCCATGCCCCACACCACCCGCGACGGCGTCAACTTCCGGGCGACCGGGCATTACGGCTACCCGGACTACCCCGACGGCCAGCTCCGCAGCCCGGTCAACGATCTGGGGCGGCTGGTGGCGATGATGATCGGGGACGGGCGCGGCATTGACGGGGAGCAGGTGCTGTCCGCCGCTTCGGTCGCCGAGATGGAGCGCGTCCAGTCCGACGGCGTCGACCCGGATCAGGGGCTCATCTGGTACTACATGTCCACCGGCGGTCAGCGCGTGATCGGGCATGAGGGCGAGGACGAGGGCGTCTCGACCGTCCTGTTCTACGACCCTGCGGAGGGCCGGGGCGTCATCATCCTGATGAACGGGGACTGGTACGACTCCGGCGCGGTCTACGACATCCAGAACGCGCTGTACAGCGCCGCACGGTAGCGCCGCCCGCGCTCACCGCACCCAGATCGCCTGCGCTCCGCCCGCGCTGCCGTAGCTGAACAGCCCGCTCCCGTAGTCTCCGTAGAGCCATGAAGAGGCGTCGCCGCCGCAGAGGGTGAGCCCGGCGTTCGCGTAGGGCGACTCCGAGAAGTCCCAGCCTGATCCGAGCGAGCCGTGGCCCTTGCAGTCCGGCGGCGCCTCCGGCGGGTTGTCGACCGCCCCGACGCCGGCGTCGGTGTAGGCGGCGTCGCCGCCGCACCACCAGTACCCGGCTTCCCCGTAGAGGTAGTACCCGTCCTCCCCGAAGGAGAGGCGGAGCTGATCGCGCCCGATTGTGCGGGAGCTCCAGGTCTCGCTGCCGTACATCGCCGCGACGACCCGCAGCTCGGCGTACCCGAAGGCGTTGAGATCAATCCAGGCGCGCACCGGCACGCCGGAGGATGCCTCGGCAGGCGAGGTGGAGAGGAGCGCGGCGGACTCCTCGAAGGCGCCGAAGTCCCCCTGGCTGCCGGCGGCGGCGCTGCTCCTGAGGAAGCCGAGCGTCCAGCCGCCCCCGTCGGTGTCCATGTCGCAGGCGTGGGGCTGGACGGTGCCGGAGGGGAGCCGCAGCCACCACGCGCCGCTCTGCGCGCCCGGCGCAGCCGCCAGGATCTCCGCGCAGCTCTCCGCCGGGCAGTCCGCCCCGGAGCCGGGGCCGCTGTGGCCTTGTCCGTCGCAGTCGCGGTCGACGCCATCGCAGGACTCCGGGGCATCCGGGTGGGTGTCCGCCGCCCCGTCGTCGCAGTCGCCCCCGGTCAGGCTCATCCCTGGCCCGTACACACAGGCGCTCACGGTCGCTTCGCCGCCCCACCCGTCCCCGTCCGCGTCCTGCCAGAAGGGCAGCCCGTCCGCCACATCGCTGTCCGCGTCGTCGATCAGCCCGTCGCAGTCGTTGTCCGCGCCGTCGCAGACCTCTGGAGCGTCGCAGAGGTCGGAGTTCGGGCCGGAGTCCGGGCCGGAGCCGGTGTCCGCGCTGCTCTCCGGGGCGGTGCCGGGGCTGTCGGGCTTGACCGGGGCGGTGCCGACGCAGGCGAGCGCCCAGAGCAGCATCATGTTCTCCCCGCCGGGACTGTGCGCTTCCGGCGCAGGAGGACGAGCGGGAGCAGCGGGAGGGCGGGCATCACCGGGGCGCCGCTGCAGCCGCATGGCGGGTCGGCGGCGATCCCGGCGGGGCGGGGGGCAGGGGCGGCGCCGGTGTCAGCGGAGCCGGTGTCAGCGGCGCCGGGGGAGTCTCCCGGCTCCTGCCGGCGCAGGGTGGACAGATCCTGCGTCACGCCCTCCTCGACGTTCGGGAGGCCGAAGGACGAGTGTTCGCGGGCGGCGTAGGCTTCCGTGTCCGGGCGCAGATCGCCGTCCGGGGTCTCCGTGAGCGCCCCGACCTCTTTGGAGGAGAGCCCGGTCTTCGGCTCGACGCCCTCGCCGACCGGGCCGAAGCGCAGGAAGCCGTCCGCGTCGAAGATGCGGAGCTGCCAATCGGCGGCAGTCACCCGGATCGGCGCCCGCAGGTGGATGCGCCAGTCCCCGCCTTCCGGGTCGTAGGCGGTGTCCTCCGGCATGTCCGCCGCGACCGTGATCAGGCTGCCCGCCCGGATCTGCGCGAGCGCCGGATCGTCGCTGATCACCACCTCGCCCTGCGATCCGGCGCGATCCGACGCGACGAGCCGCCAGCCGCGCAGGTCGATGTCCCCGGTGGTAAGCAGCTCGATCCAGTCCCCGCCGTTCCCCTGCACGCGCCCCAGCGAGAGATCGGCGCCGGTTCCCTCCGCGCCGCCGAGCCAGTCCGCCGGATCGACGGCGTTCCACTCGTTGAGGATGAGCGGCGAGGGCTCATCGACGGTGTACACCGCCTCCACCAGCGGCCCCCACTCCCGCCCCTCCTTCAGCCGGGCCTTCAGGATCATCCCGTGCAGGACCTCCGTTGCGATCTCCCGGTCGGACGCCTGCGCCGCCGCTGCCGCCGCGCCGCCCTGCTCGCGGGGATCGCCGCCGTCCGTCCGCGCATAGAGCCGCGCCCGCGATCCGGCGGGCAGGGCGACCCGGACGACGGTCCCGGCGGGGACGGCGCCGGAGGCGGTGTCGATCAATGGCGCCTCCACCGGGTACCAGCCGGCGGCGCGGAACTGCCGCCACATCTCCTCTGTCCGGTACGGGAACCAGTTTGTCAGCAGGTTCGACTTCTCGCTGAGCCACTCCCCGTCCCGATCCCACCAGCCGTAGCCCCAGCGCGCCGACTCGGCGGCCAGCCCGTCCGACGCTGTCGCGGCGATGCGCTCGTAGCGGGCAGCGGCGCCCTCTGCCGACAGGGGGCCGGTGAGGTTCCGGTAGATGGCGTCCCTGAGCGCCACCTGGAAGTCCGGATCGCCCTCCGCCTGGAGGCCGAGGAACACGTCAGAGGGGCCGCCGAGGGAGAGGATGTTGATGTCCCAGCCGTAGGTAAGGCAGATGTCGGAGTCGGAGGCGTGGAACCGGAAGCCCCCGGCGTCCGGCAGGATCGGGCCGGTCGCCTGCCAGTTGTGCCAGGAGTACCAGTCCCATGCGTTCCCGGCGTAGAAGTTCAGCACCATATAGTCGAGGTAGTCCGGCACATCCAGCCAGCGGCGCGCCTCCTGGTAGTCGCCCGACGCCGCCACAAGCGCCGCCCAGGCCGCGCCGCTGCCGTCGTAGGCGGTCCCGGCGTTGATCGCCTCGTAGTCGTCCTCCGAGCCGCCGAAGTATTCCGCCATGTTCGCCGCGTTGAACCGCTCACGGACGTGGTACAGCCCGTGATAAACGCCGTTGATGTAGAGGCTGGCGAAGCGGCCATGCGGGGCGAGGTGCCCCTGCTCCAGCTGAGTCTCGTCCATCCACAGGTTGCGGAGGTGCTGACCGCGCTCTCCGAGGTAGAACACCGTGTCGTGGTTGCCGCCCCGGAGGGACAGCACATCGAACCGGTCAGCGGGGGAGATGCCGGTGGGCGTGTAGCGGTCATTCTCCCCGTAGATGTCTGCTTCCAGGTGACCGGCGCCATACTCCGAGCGGTACACGAGCCGGAAGCTCGTCTTCTCATAGGCCCAGCTCGTCCCGCCCGACACATAGGCGCCCGCCCCCGCGTAGAGCGAGTCCCCCAGCGGGTCGATCCACTCCATCGACACCGCCACCTCGGTCATCGGGATGCCCTCCGGTCGCACCAGCGAGATGACCGGCAGCTCCCGCAGCGCCCGCTCTGCGTCCGTCGAGTAGACCGGTCGCTGGAGCAGCGCCTGATCCATCACCGCCGAGGCCAGCACATCGGGCGGGAAGATATACGTCCAGGTGGACTCCTCCCGGCTCCCATCCCCCGCCACCTCAGCCACCCGCAGGACGGTGGTGGCGCGGATCGGGATCGGCCCGACGCAGGGCAGGGACGGAGGGCTCAGATCGGTGCTGCAGTAGAGCGCCCCGCCGCTGCCGCTGACCACGACATCAAAGGGGGCATCGTGGATGCCCCTGTGAACATCGGTGATCGGCGTCGCGACAGCGGGGAGCGCCAGGAGCAGGTACATCCTTCAAGGATACCACCGATCACCGCCGTCCGGTTCAGGCAGCCGCAGGCGGCACACGCTCCGCCTTGCGGCTGAGGGCGCGCACCGGCTCCGTCCACGCCAGCATCAACGCGCGATCCATGTGCAGCCCGGCGCTCCGCTCCAGCCGGATCAGCGACTGCCGCAGCGCGGCCTCCGCCGCGTCCGCCTCCCGGCTCGCCGCCTTGCGCTGGAGCTTGAGCTGCTCCTTGCTGAGCATGGCGTCCGCGAAGGCGTCGATCCCGGCAGAGATCATCACCGAATCCGGCTCGAACGCCGCAGGGAGCTCAGCGGCGCTGAGCTGCTTGCTGAAGCCCTCGTAGCGCGTCAGCAGGACGTTGCCGCTGAGCTTGGTGATCGCCGCCGCCCCCTCCGGGAACAGCAGCCGCATCGCCGCCTGCGCCAACCTGTTCGTGCCGTCGTCCTCTGCGCGGAGCCGATTACAGAGCTTGGTCACGCGGGCGTCCACCACCGACTCTGCCTGCCGGGCGATGAGGATCTGCTCGGAGGCGCGGTTGACGATGAGCAGCTGAGCGTTGTGCAGATCGTTGAGCCGCGCCAGCGCATCCTCGACGCTCTGGAGCCAGGGGAGCATCTCATGGATGAGGCGGACCTCCTCGGCGCGCTGGAGCAGGAGCCGGGCGGCGGAGAGGAGTGTGGCGCGGGATGTGTTGGACTGGTTGATCATGGTGTCCTCCTTTGTGACAGGGACAGCCCCGGCATTGCATCCGGTGTGCCTGGATAAAAATCGGCATTTAGCCGTGATCAGGTGGTGTCAGGTGTCAGGTTTT
>JBEIQZ010000218.1:0-9120 GCA_040376255.1 Alphaproteobacteria bacterium | reverse complement strand
TCACGATGTTCTGCGGGGTGCGCGGCTTCAGGTACCAGGTGTAGACGATCACATAGAACAGGATCGTCCCGAGGCCCACCGCCGCCGGAACCCAGCCGCCCACCAGCCCCAGCACGATCGTCGAGACCGCAGTGAGCGTCACCCCCAGCCAGAGCGCCTGCGACGGCGCCACCGAGGCCGCCGGGAGCGGGCGGCTGCGGGTGCGGGCCATCCGGGCGTCGGTCTCCCGCTCCATCCAGGCGTTGAGCGTGCTCGACGCCGCCCCGGCGAGCGCCGTCCCGAACAGCGCGAGCAGCCCCTGGCGCAGCCCCGGCCAGCCCTCCGGCATCATGCCGAGGATCGGCAGCCCGGTGAACAGCACCAGTGCGATCACGCGCGGACGCGTCATGTCCAACCAGAGCTTCAGCGTGGCGAGGCCCCCCGAAGGGATCGCCTCCGCGCTCAGATCGACGCTCATCCTGTCCTCCCTGCGGAGCCGAGCGGCTCCTCCCTTGTTCCTGGCAAGGACGCTGCCATCTGCGACGGCAGCCTCATCCGCTGCCAGTAACCGCGCGCGTTCAGCAGCGTGATCAACAACAGCAGATCACCCGTCCCTGCATGGAGGATCGCCGTCTCGACCGGCAACCCCCAGAAGACATTGATCACCCCCAGCGCGATCTGCGCGCAGATCAACGCCACGATCATCCCCGCCCGCCTGCCCGCGCCGCTGAGGCCGAGGTGCAGCAGCGCCGCCGCCAGCACGGTGTACGCCCCCAGCCGATGGACGATCTGGAGCCCCACGATCCCGCTCATGGTCGGGAACCACAGGCCGTTGCAGCTCGGCCAGGTCGGACAGGCCGTCCCCGCATGCTGGCTCGCCACGAGCCCGCCCAGCCCCATCTGCAAAAAGGTCAGCCCCCCCAGGGCGATCGCGCTCCAGGCAGCGCCCGCGCGCACCGGGGCCGCCCTCCCCTCCCCTCCCGCCCCTGCCGCCATCTCCCGCAGCCCCAGCCCGAGGCTGCAGAGGAGGAACAGGAACAGGTTGCCCGTGAGCAGGTGCGACGTCACGCTCCAGTACGCCAGCATCTTCAGCACGGTCAGCCCGCCCAGCACGATCTGCAGGCACAGCGCGGCGAGCGCCGCCCCGAACAACCACCCGAACCGCCGCAGAAGCGGGGGCGAGCGCAGCAGCCCGGCGCCGAGGATCAGGAAGCCCACCGAGAGCGCCCCGGCGAACAGGCGATGTCCCCACTCCAGCAGGATGCGGAAGTCGAACCGGGGGATCAGCTCCCCGAAGCAGAGCGGCCAGTCCGGACAGGACAGCCCTGCGCCGTGGACGCGCACCGTCGCACCGATCACCAGCAGCGCAAAGCAGGAGACGCTGAGCAGCAGGAACCCGGTGCCGAGACGCCTGGCATCATCTATCTGTCCGGTATGACTGTGATCTGTCCTTGGATCAGCCAACGGAGCCTTCCAATCGGCTGCACCCTCTACCACTCCTGACCACCCGCTGCAACACGCTCAAAACAGAGCGTAAGCCCCAGCACCGTGACCAGCGCCGCCATCGAGAACCAGGTGATCGCGTAGTGCATGTGGGGGATCACCACCGGCTCCGCCAGCCACCCGCCTACCGGCGGCTCCCGATCCAGGATCGGATCCTGCTCCTTCAGCCCCGGCCCCTCGATCATCACCCACGCAGGGAGGCGCATGCCCAGGATCGCCCCCATCGCCTCAGGCTCTGCCGCCGCCCACCGCCGCTGGTACCCGTCCTCCATTTGGAAGTTGCCGGGCTGCTTCGCCTTCATCGGCACCCGCGCGATGCCTTCCAGCCGCCTGGGAGCCGGGATCGCCTGCTGCTCCCGCAGCACCTGATCCAGCATCGACACCGGGAGCCACCCCAGATCCACCAGCCGCTCCTCGCCTGTGCCGGCACAAACCAGCGGAACCAGCAGGCGGTATCCAAGGTTTCCCCACATATATTTTCCTGCGATCAGAAAATACCGCTCCCACCGGAGCGCCCCCTCGACCACCACCCGCTGCCCGTCCAGCGCGCCCGGGAGGCCCGCCTCTGCCGTGCAGCCGTCCCTCACCGGCGCCGCGAGCCCCGCCGCAAACGCCGCCTGCATCTGCTCAGACTCGCCGAGCCGCCGGAGCTGCCACCGACCGAGCGAGAGAAAAAGCACAAAGGCCGCCAGACAGCAGAGCGTCGGGACGGCCTTGATCCGGAAACGCCAGCCCGGCAGGATCGGTTTCCTGCCTTCAGGCATCAGGAGTCGCGGTTCACGTAGGGAAGCAGGGCGAGGTGACGGGCCCGCTTGATGGCCAGCGACACGTCGCGCTGCTGCTTGGCAGACAGCCCGGTGATGCGGCGGGGCAGCACCTTGCCGCGCTCCGTCAGGTACTTCTTCAGCCGGGCCGGATCCTTGTAGTCGGCCACCTCTTCCGTCTGCTTGGTCTTTACTTCGTCCGCCATCTACGACTCCATTATCAGAGGGCCGCCGGTTATCCCGCTCGTACGCTCCTGGCAAGATCGGGAGCGCAACTTACACGCAGATGTGCGGGGACGCCGCCGACGGGTTAGCCGTCCACCTCTGGAGGCTCCATGCTCCCGCTCCTCATTGTGCTGCTCGCATGCTCTACAAACACCCCGACGACAGAGGCCCCGAAGACAGAGGCCCCGAAGACAGAGGCCCCGAAGACAGAGGCCCCCGCCGGGAACGTCGCGCTCGGCGGCCCTGTCGAGGCGGCGGGCGCGCTGCCCGCAGATCAGGTAATTGCTGAGGCTGACAAGCTCTCCGGCCGGGAGATCACCGTCACCGGCACCGTGCGCGAGGTCTGCCAGAAGAAGGGCTGCTGGCACACCCTCTCGACCTCTGATCCGAACACCAACATCATGGTGAAGGACAAGGAATACGCGATCTTCCTTCCCAAAGACTGCGCAGGCAAGAGCGTCGCCATCCAGGGCACGTTCACCGTCGAGGCCATCTCAGAGGAGGAGGCCCGCCACTACGCGCAGGACGCCGGGCGCGATCCCTCGGTGATCAACGGCCCGCAGCGCACCTACCTGATGGACGCCAGCGGCGTGAAGTTCCTGTAGAGCCGGCCAGGTACAGCGGCTACGTCCGCCCGAAGGTCTCGGATATCCTGCGGACGCCCTCACAGGCGTACCAGGGCAATTCGCGCATCCGCCACAGCCAGTTGTCCTCCGCCACCCCCGGCACGTTCATGCGGGCCTCGTTCCCGAGCGCCAGGATGTCCTGCATCGGCGCGACCGCCAGCCCCGCCACGCTCGCCCACGCCTCGCGTATCAGCGTCCAGGCCGGGGCATGCCCGTCGCGGGCGGTATAGGTGCGGAGATGGTGGCGGGTGCGCTCGTCGGTGTTCTGGTACCAGCCGACGGCGGTCTCGTTGTCGTGGGTGCCGGTGTAGCAGACCCAATTGGTGTGACCGTAGTTGTGGGGCAGGAACGGGTGGCGGGAGGCCCGCCCCGGATCGCCCCCGAAGGCGAATTGGAGCACCTTCATCCCCGGCAGCCCCGCCCCGTCCCGCAGCACCTCGACGTCCGGCGTGATCTCCCCCAGATCCTCGGCCACCAGCGGCAGCGCGCCCAGCTCTTCGGCGAGCGCGTCGAACAGCGCGCGTCCCGGCCCCGGCGCCCACTGCCCCTCACGGGCGTCCTCCTCCTCTGCCGGGATGATCCAGTTGGCCGCGAAGCCCCGGAAGTGATCGAGCCGCAGCACGTCCACCAGCGCCAATTCGCGCCGGATGCGGGCGCGCCACCAACCGTAATTGTCCTGCGCGTGGGCGCCCCAATCGTAGACCGGGTTCCCCCACCGCTGTCCGGTCGGAGAGAAGTAGTCAGGCGGCACCCCGGCGATCGGATCGGGCCGACCGTCTTCGCGCAGCCGGAACAGCGAGCGGTCCGCCCAGGTGTCGCAGCCGTCCCCGCTCACGAAGATGGGGATGTCCCCCATCAGGCGGATGCCGCGCTCCCGCGCATGCGCCCGGAGCTGCGACCACTGCCGATGGAACAGGTACTGCAGGCCGCGCTCGACATCGATCGCGTCCTTCAACTCAGCGCGGATCTGATCCAGATCTGCGCGGCGCGCCACTGACTCCGGCCACGCCCACCAGCCGCCCTGGTAGTGCCGGTGCAGCACCGCGTAGAGCGCCCAGTCGTCGAGCCAGCCGGACTCCGCCTGCGCCCACGCAACAAAGCCGTCCCGCCAATCCTCCGTCGTCACCACCCGGCGTGCAGCCTGCCGCAGCAGCGGCATCTTCCAGACATGCACAAGATCCACATCAACTTGAGCCTGCCCGTAGGGAAGCGGCGCCGGATCGAGGAGGCCGTCCGCGACGAGCGCTTCCAGCGAGATGAGGTGCGGATCTGCAGCGAATGCGGACGGGCTGCCATAAGGCGAGTAGCTGCCGCCGACCGGATGGAGCGGCAGGATCTGCCAGGTGTCCAGACCGGCCTGCGCCATCCACTCAAGGAACGCATGCGCGTAGGGGCCGATCTCCCCCACTGGGCCGGGGCCGGGCAGGCTGGAGATGTGCAGCAGTACCCCGGCATGGCGGCCGGTGAGGTGCGGGTGGGCCATGATCAGCGCTGGAGGCGGCCGTCGTCGCGGCGCTTCCGCAACAGACCGGCCTTGCGGTCGCGACGCTTCACGCTCTTGGCCTTCAGCTGTGCGCGGAGGCGGGAGGTCTTGTTCCGGTTGCGGGACACGGGCTTCTTCGGCATTTCAATCTCCAGAGGGTGGGGCGTCTAACCTGTCCCCGCCGGGAGCGCCAGAAATCTGCGCTGAGCATCAAAGGCGGGCATCAACGGCTGCGGCGGCTGACCGTGCGCCCGAGGCGCTGCTGGACGGTCTCCATCTGTCTCGCTTTGTACCGTTCGTGGCGGCTCTCTCCCTGCTCATTGGCGGCGTCGGTCTCGGCGTCGATCAATTGGAACTCCACCAGCACCGGCACCGCCTCTCCGAGCAGGGCCGGGTGGGTGGCGGGTGGGAGGCCCGGCAGATCGTAGACGCGGACCGGCAGCCCGGCGACGAAGTTGATGACGCGGTACCCGTCGCCGGAGTGCCGGTTCTCCGGGGCGCGCACCGAGTCGATGCCCTTGCTCAGCACCCGCCCCAATTCGGGCATCGCGTCCGTCGCAGCGAGCACCTCGTCGCGGGTCAGCAGGTTGTTGTGGCTCTCTCCGGGGATGATCGCCGGGAAGGGGATGAGGTTCCGCAGCAGCCAGGCGACGGCGGGGATGAGCTGGTCGCGCTGCTGGGTGACGATGCGGAAGCGGAGCTTGTCGAAGACGGTGGCGGCGGTGTTCTCGCGCTTCTGGAGCAGCTTGCTGATGACGCTGGGCCGGGTCTTCCGGTTGCCGTAGAACGCCTGGAGCGGGAAGCCCTCGGCGCGCATCTGCTCGGCGCGGGCGAGGATCGTGAGGTTTGCATGCTCCAGCAGATCCAATTCGCGGATCGGCAGGGAGCTGCGGAGCTCCTGCATCTCCAGGTGGTTGATGACGTGCATGAGCTTCAGCACCGCGCAATACTGGATGCGATCCCGCACGAAGCGGCCGCGCGCTGAGGCGCCGAGGAAGGCGTTGCGGACGTCGTCGGGGCGGCGGATGTCCGGGCGGAAGGTAAGGCCGAGGTGCTCTTCGAGGTAGTTGATCGCCTGGTTGTAGAGGTAGCGGAAGCGCTCCCGCGCCCAGGTGTGGCGGGTGATGTCGCAGTGCCAGAGCCGCAAGAAGGCATTCACATCCTCGTAGCTCTGGAAGCTCGCGCCCGACCAGTCCACTACGGAGCCGCCGGTCAGCGCCAGCAGCACGCCGTCCTTGTCGATGCGCCGGATCGGTGTGCGACGCAGCGGGTCGGGGTGGGTGTCGGGGTGGAAGTCGGGGGGGCAGGAGGCGTCGAGCTCCAGCGGATCGGGGCGCATGGCGGAGGTGTAATCGATCTGCAGGCAGGTTAGCAGGCTCGCCCTGGAGGAAGCATGAACCCCACCGCGATCAGCGGCGACATCCACCCGCTCCTGGTGCTCGCAGGAACCCTGGCGGTGATGGCCGTCCTGCTCGGCGGGGCCGCTGCCACTGTGCGCCCGGACAGCTCCGGGCCGCGCGGGATCTTCGCTGCCGCCGGAATGGCCACCCGCGTCTATATCCAGAACCTCGCGCCGCTGACCCTGATGGCCGCCCTCACCGGCGGGACGAGCGCGGTGCTCTCCTCCTGGGTCGGGAAGTCTGTCCATGACTGGTACATGCGCGGCAACGCCGTCAACAACCCGCAGGTCGCCCTGCTGGTCTCCGAATTGCCCAACAGCATCATCGTGCTGATCTGGGGATGCACGGTCAGCGCCTTCGTCGCCGCCTTCAGCCTCTACTTCTGGGTGCGCCACGAGCGCAACGAGCCCGGCTCGCTCTATGCGGCGATCAACTACGCCCTCAACCGCCTGCCGCGCGTCCTGCCTGCACACGCGAAGGCCTACGGGCTCATCTGGCTCGGCAACATCGTCGTCATCCCCGGCATCTGGTTCTCGCTCCAGTTCGCCTTCGTCGACGCCATCGCCACCCTCGACGACCGCGAGCAGGAGCCGCTCCCGCGCTCGCAGCGCCTCACGCACGGGCGGCGCGGCAAGATCTTCCGCACCTTCGCGCTGTTCCTCCCGTGGATCATCAGCTACCAGCTCCCGCTGCGCTTCGCGTTCCAGGACAAGGGGATGGGCTACGTGTTCCTCGGCGGGACGATCGACCAGATGTTCGGTTTCATTCTTTCCTTCTGCTTCGTTCAGTACTATCTGGACTTGTTCCGCAAGAAGCCGGAAGCTGCGCCGGCCCCCGCCCGCTGATCCATGCGCGCTGAGGATCTCGGCGGGCTGACCCCAGGCGCCGCCTGCTTCGCGCTGGCGGGGATGCTCCAGCGCGGCCCGCCCGGCTGGCTGATCGTGCCGACAGCGGCGGAGATCGGCCCGGCGGTGCGCGGGCTGCGCTTCCACCTGCAGGAGGCGGGCCTCCCGATCCCGGTGCTGCCCTGCCCGGAGGATGACACGTCGATGGGCGTCTCTCCTGATCCGGAGCGGCCCCTCCAGCGCGTCCTCGCCCGCGCCAGCGTGTCAAAACGACAGACAGGCCAGAGAGAGGGAAGGATCTGTCAGGCGATGGTCGTCGCCTCTGCCGCCGCGCTCTGCAGGCTGGCGCCGCCGCTGGAGCGCCGCGTGCTGCGGCCCGGGGCTCAGCTCGATCGCGCGGCGCTGACCGGATGGCTGCTCGCGTGGGGCTGGCTCCAGAGTCCGGAATTGGAGGCGCCGGGGACGTTCCGGCGGGCGGGGGATGTCTGGTGGTTCTGGCCGCCGGATCGCGCGGCGCCGGTGCAGGTGGACTGCTTTGACGACGAGATCGAGCAGATCCGGGCGGGCAACGAGGGGAAGCCGGGGCGGCCGCTGGCGTCGCTCCGGCTGCTGCCGATGCGGGAGGTCTGCCTGAGTCCGGAGCGGGCGGAGGCGGCGGTGGGCTGGCTGCACCGGCGCTACAGCGACCGCCACGACCGGCGCGGGGGCCAGGGGCCGGATCGGCGCCAGCTCATCCAGGATCTGCGGGACGGGCTGCCGTTCGCGGGGATGGAGCTGCTGCTCCCGGCGCTCGGCGCGCTGGAGCCGGTGGGCGCGGCGCTGTCGGGGCTTCCGGTCTTCCTCTATGAGCCGGAGCGGTGCGTGGCGGAGGCGGAGGCGGTCCTCCCCCGGGCGCGGCAGCGGTACGAGGGGCTGCCGCTGCGGGAGCGCCCGTGGACGGAGCCGGAGGATCTGTGGCTCCCCTCCCCTGTCCTGCCGCCCGCGCGGCGGCTCTACCGGCTCCGCCTGCCCGGCATCGCAGACGCGCAGTCCCGGCCCGCGCACCTCCGGATCGGCGCGGATCCTGAGGCGCTGGTCAAGGAGCTCCGGCAGCGCTTGGAGGAGGGGGAGCGGATCACGCTGGTCGCGGAGAGCGCGGGGCGGGGGGAGCGCATCCGGGAGCTGTTCGCGGGGCATGGGCTGGAGCTGGGGGAGCGGCTGGTCACCGGGGATCTTCCAGAGGGTTTTTCGATGGACGGACGGCTCCTGCTGACCGCGCACGAGCTGTTCGGGGATCGGCTGAGGGACGCGGGGAGCGCGGGGGGCGCAGGGAGCGCGGGGAACGTGCGGCGGCTCCAGCGGGGGGCGGCGGGGTTCTCGAAGCTGCGGCGCGGGGAGGCGGTGGTCCACAACCGCCACGGGGTCGGGCTGTTCCGGGGGCTGGTGCGGATGGCGGCGGGCGGCGCGCAGGGGGAGCGCGAGGGCGGCGCGCAGGGCGGTGTGCAGAGCGCACAGGATGATGTGCAGGACTATGTGCAGATCGAGTATCGCGACGGAGAGCGGCTGTACCTGCCGGCGTGGCGGCTGGATCAGCTCTCGCTCTGGCGCCCGCCCCTCAACGCGGACGGCACGCCGGGGGAGGCGAAGCCGGCGCTGGATCGGCTGGGGGGCAGCAGCTTCGGCGTCCGGAAGGCGAAGGTGCGCGACGAATTGCTGGCGCTCGCCCACCGGCTGCTCGCGCAGGCGGCGGAGCGGCGGGCGCATGCGATCCCGGCCTTCCCGCCGCCGGGGCCGCTCTACGCCCAGTTCGCCGCCGCCTTCCCCTGGGCCGAGACCCCTGATCAGACGCAGGCGATCGAGGAGATCCTCGCGGATCTGGAGCAGCCGCGCCCGATGGATCGGCTGCTGGTCGGGGATGTGGGCTTCGGCAAGACTGAGGTGGCCCTGCGCGCAGTGTTCCGGGCCGTCGAGGAGGGGCGGCAGGCGGTGGTGCTCTGCCCGAGCACGCTGCTCTGCTGGCAGCACACGCAGCGGTTCACCGAGCGGCTGGCGGACTTCCCGGTCCGGATCGCCTCGCTCTCCCGGCTGGCGACGGGCGCGGCGGCGCAGCAGATCCTCGCTGACGTGAAGGCCGGGCGGGTGGATCTGCTGATCGGCACCCACCGGCTGCTCACCGCCGGGCTGCGCTTCAAGGACCTCGGGCTGGTGGTGATCGACGAGGAGCACCGCTTCGGGGTCCGCCAGAAGGAGCAGGCGCGGCGGCTGGCCAGGGACGCCCACTGCCTCTCGCTCTCGGCCACCCCGATCCCCCGCAGC
>JBEIQZ010000510.1:0-4536 GCA_040376255.1 Alphaproteobacteria bacterium | reverse complement strand
TCATCGCGTTGAGGCCGTCGAGGTTGTGGTAGGTCGCGAGGACCGGACACACACCTTCGCAGGGCGCATGCGAGCAGTGCTGGCAGAGCGAGGGCAGGTAGCGCACATCGGGGGTCTCGCCCTCCCCCTCGAAGAACCGATCCATGCGGATCCAGCTCATCCCGCGACCCTTGCGGATCTGGTCGGGGCCGACCCAGGGGATGTTGTTCTCCAGGTTGCAGGCGACGACGCAGGCCATACAGCCGTTGCAGCTGTTGAGGTCGATGGAGAGGCCGAAGCGGTAGGTCGGGTGCTGGGGCTCCGGGTACATGTCCAGGATGCCCTGCTTCTTCAGGCGCTCGTCCACCGGCGGCGTGTGGAACTTGACGATGGTCTTCTTCGTACCGTCCTGCACCGCCTTGACCGACGCCTCAGGGGCGACGTTCAGCGCGATCGGGCGGCCGTCCTGGTTCATGCTGCCGCAGAGGGCGAAGGCGTCAGATCCGCCGCCGGCGCGGGCGATCTGTGCGCGCGCCCCGTAGAAGGCGAACGCCCCGCTCTGCGCGTCGGCCTCAGAGCCGAGCAGCGCCATGACGTCGGCGCCGCGACCCTTCGCGTAGCGTCCCTCGCGGCGACCGTTGCCGAGTCCCACCGCCACCGTGTCCTCGCGGACGCCCGGGGAGGCGAAGTAGCCGACCTCGATGCTCTTGCCGCCGACGGTGACCTTCACCTTGTCCTCAGCGCCGAGGCCCAGCTTCTCCACCTGCTTCGGATGGATCTCCACCCAGGTGGTCCAGGTGTAGGTGCTGATGGGATCGGGGAGCTCCTGCGCCCAGGGGATGTTCGCGTGGCGACCGTCGTGGAGGAAGGCGCCGGGGAACACCACGAGCGCCATACCGGCGCCGGACTGCGCCGCGCCGACCTGCGGGAGCGCCGGGAGCATGAAGCCCGCCGGGACCACGGCGCGCGGGACGAAGTGCCCGCCGCGCTGCAGGGCCGACACCCACGCCGCATCAAACCCGGCATCGCCGATCACCTCGCGGCGCCAGCGGGCCTGGATGTAGTCGCGGAACGTCGCGAAGCCGAAGCCGAGAGGCGCCTGCACCGGGGCGGCGACCGGAGGCACCCCGACAGCGCCTGCCGGGGGCGCGTCCGTCGGAACCGGAGGCGCCGAGGCCACAGGAGGCGGAGCTGCCGGCACGAGCGCCGCGCCGATCTTCAGCAGCAGATCGCCCGCCGCGCGCACGTCCTTGCGCGCAACCATCGCGGGCTGCTGCAGGCTGTGGACGCCGCTCATCGCCTCGCCGTCGCCCCACACCTCCAGGTTGGTACCGGGGGGCAGGATCAGGGCGTTGCCGGTGCTGGACTCGTCCGGCTCGTTGGCGAGCTGGATCAGCAGATCCACCTTCGCGAGCGCCGCCGCCGCGTTGTCGTCCGCCGGGGTGTTGAACACCGGGTTGATTCCATCGAGGATCAGCACGCCGACCTGACCGGCCGCCGCGTCCGCGAGGAGCTGCTTGACGTCCGCGTAGCTGCTGACCGGGCCGACCCGGTACTCACGGCCGAAGGAGAGGGTCTTGCCGACCGCGCCGATCACCTCGTTGATGATCAGGGAGGCGATCGCGAGCGCCGCGCCGTCCTTGCCGGAGTTGGCGTGGCCGCCGGGGAGCGCCACCGCCGGGGACTCCGTCAGCCAGCCAGCGATCTCCTGGATGCGGGCCTCGGAGATGCCGGAGGCGCCCGCCGCCGCGCCGATGTCGACGCCGGAGAGCAGCCCGCTCGCCGGGCCGGAGTAGCCCTTCTTCGCAGCGGCCGCCTTCGCGATGGCGAGCGCCACCTGCGCCTCAGTGCCGGGGGTCGGCGCGAGCCAGACATCGGCCTGAGAGGAGCTCTGGGAGAGGCGCGGCTCGACGCAGACAAGGCGGGTCACGAAGTCGCCGTGACGCGGATCGCGAGCCTTTGACCACCCCTTCCGCATGTGCGCGGAGCCGATGGCCGAGCCGAGGAAGTCCATCCCGAACGACAGGATAGTGTGCGCGCCCGAGAGCTCATAGGCCGGGAGCGTGTCGAGCCCGAAGACCGACCGGGTGGCGGTCAGCAGGTTCTCGACGCCGAGCGGCTCCCAGTGGAGGCGGGTCAGCCCCATCCCCTTCTGGAGCCCGTCCAGCAGCGCGGCGACGCTCCCGGTGCGGTAGCGACCGAGCCACGCGACCTTCTTCCCGGCGGTCTTCGCGGCGCGGATCGCCTCGATCACCGCGCTGTCGGCGTCCTCCCAGGTGAGGGCCTTCCTGTCGCGGGTCGGCCCGGCGAGCCGATCCGGCGAGTAGGTCGCCAGCAACCCGAAGTGGCCGCGCGTACACAGGCCCAGGCTCTCGGCGTGATCGGGGTTGCCCTCGACCATCACCGCGCGCCCATCCTTGTTCCGCGCCACCATCCCGCAGCGGTTCGCGCACTCGTCGCAGGCCGTCGCGTAGTAGGTCGCGGTGCCAGGGAGCGCGTCCTCAGGCTGGTTGACGTAGGGGAGGATGTTCTCCACCGGCATCTTCGGATCGTAGGTGCAGGCCACCGCCCCCGCTGCCCCGGCGACTGTCGCGGTCTGCAGGAAGCTGCGCCGATTCATAGAACGGTCGATGCTAAGATTCATCTTGCTCGGATCAGCACTGTTCGGATTGTCGTTCGGCATATCCGCTCCCCGCTTACTTGTGGCAGGTATAGCAGTCCTTCAGCTCAGAGCGCCGGAGTTCCGCTTTGGTACCGTAGTTTTCATCAATCTTGGGATGCGTGGCGTGACAGTCCAGACACCAGCCCATCTTCAGGGAGGCGACGCGCTGCGCGACCTCCAGCTCCTGCATGGGTCCGTGGCACTCCTGGCACTCCAGCCCGCCCTGCACGTGGCGCTTGTGGCTGAAGTAGACGAAGTCAGGCAGGTCATGGACCCTCACCCAGGGGATGGCCTCGCTCTTCTCGTAGTAGTCCTTGAGCTTGACCAGCTCGGGGCGATCGGTGGTGTCGATCATCTTGTGGCAGCCCATACAGACCTGTGTGGGCGGCACCCCGGCGTGGATGCCCTTGCGGGCGCCCGAGTGGCAGTACTGGCAGTCCATCCCGAGCACTCCGACATGGCGGTTGTGCGGGAACTGGATGGGCTGCGCGATCGGCTCCTTTTCGGGTTCGCCGACAGTGACGTGCAGATTGGAGTCAAAAAGCTCTGGCGGAGCCAGGTTTTTGGTTCCGAGGGGGAACAATTCTTCGTCTCCCTCCACAGCTGCCTGAGTGGCACAACCAGCCAGCCCGGCGCCGAGAGCAAGACCCAGAACCAGAACCGTTCCGGGAAGCATTCGCATGGATCCTCCAGCCCAGCAGAGCGATCTCTACAGGGTGCGGGTGAGAAGGGCTGCCCTACTAATACAGCGCGGCGGGAAGCTCAAGCGCTGTCAGGCGCCTCGGATGAGTGGTTATGAAAAGAGGTGGAGCAATGTATCGTTCTGTAACAGGCTCTTGAATCGTGCCGCACGGTGATTGCGCCCCCCTCTCGGAGAGGTGTGGCGCGCATCCGGAGCGCCCGCCGAGCGCCCGCCGTCTGCAGGGCGCCTCCGGAGCGACCGTCCGCGCGGCTACGGCGCCTTCGGCGCGGCCTTGGGGGCGAAGGCGGACTCGATATAGGCCAGCACCTCCCAGGACTGATCCGGAGTCAGGCCGAGCGGCGCCATCGCGCTCCCCTGGACGCCGTTGAGGAGGATCCAGTGCTTGGTGCCGATCGGGGTGGCCTCCCAGCGCTCCTTCCAGGTGAAGTTGGCGGGCTTCTGGGGGAGCGCCTGCCCGACCATGCCGTCGCCCAGCCCGGCGGCGCCGTGGCAGCTCGCGCACTTGGTGTCGTAGTGGGTCTTCCCGGCGGCGATGGCGGCGGCGTCACCGGACTTGGGGTTCTTGGAGATAGCGTCGGCCTTGGCGACCTTGGCGGCCTCATAGGCGGCCTTCGCCAGATCGTCGGGGGTGTAGGGGCCGGTGGCAACCGGGGCCGCAGGAGGGGCCGGCGGGGGCGTCGGCGCCGCGACGGGCTTGACCTCTTCCTTCTTGGCCTCGGGCTTGGCTTCGGGCTTCTTCTCTTCGCCACCACAGGCGATGAGGGTGGTGAACAGCAGCGTGGACAGTGTGATCATGAGCACCTCCGGGCTCCCGCCCGATGAATGGCCGCCCCGTTAGCCTGTCAACGCTTGTAATGCAAGCCACAGAAGCCTCCCCGTCGCGCTGGAGCAGCGCACTTGACCGGCGCGCCGGCGGTGGACATCCCTTGCGGATGGCTGACACCCCGATCCTCTCTGTCTCCTCAGCGGACTTCGACGCCGCCGTCCTCACGCGCTCTCACGACCTGCCGGTGGTCGTCGACTTCTGGGCGCCCTGGTGCGGTCCCTGCCGGGCGCTCGCCCCGACGCTGGAGCGGCTGGCGCGGGAGTCCGGCGGGCGCTGGCTGCTGGTGAAGCTGAACACCGACGAGAACCAGGAGTTGGCCCGGCGCTACCGCATCCAGAGCATCCCGGCGGTCAAGGCGTTCCGGGG
>JBEIQZ010000945.1:0-1148 GCA_040376255.1 Alphaproteobacteria bacterium | reverse complement strand
GCGCACGAATGAGGACGTGGCGCGCGTCGTGCGCCTGGTGCTGGCGGACAGGGAGTGGTCGGCGATGAGCGACCGCAAGATCGCCCAGCACGTCGGCGTGACGCACCCGACGGTGAGCCGGTGGCGCAAGGTGATCGAAGCGGAGGCGCGAGGGGAGCAGCCGGTGGAAAGAATTACCACCCCGCCCGTCGTCGCAGTCGCCGCGCCCGTCGCAGTCCCTGTCGAGCCGGAGATCCCGGCAGACCCGATGGAGATCAGCGACCCGATCCTCTGCTCCCGGCTGCTGGCCGACCCGAAGACCAGCAAGGCCGACCGGGAGAGCCTGACGACCCTGCGGCATGTGCTGGAGATCGTCGCGGGCTGCAACAGCATCGCCGCCATCTTCAATGAGATGAAGAAGCACTACGGAGATCGGGCATGGGCGCCCGGCGTGCTCACCGCCGTCACAGCGCGCGTCAACGAGGGCGGCGAGAGCCTCGCGGCCGACAGCCGCACGCCCGACGAGCTGCGCGCCCAGCTCGACACGGAGCAGGCGGCGCTCAAGCTCTGCACCACCGCCCGCCTCGACATCGGCCAGGTGCGCGCAGCTCACGCGGTCTGGGCTGCCGGGACTGAGGCTGCGTCGAAGTGGGGATCGCGGTTCGATCTGACCTACTGCGTCAACCGCTTCGCCCACACCCCCGGCGTCCGGGCGCGCGTCGATGCCCGCATCGAGGAACTGCGGGCAGCCGAGCCGCAGCAGGAGATCCCGAAGCCGAAGACACGGCACCCCTGGGACATGTGGTGCGACGTCAAGGCGGAGACCGATCCCGACCGGCAGGCGGAGATGGTGCGCGCGTTCCCGGCGGAGCACATCGACTACATCGTAGGCAAGCAGCTCATCCCGTTGGTGCGCGATGGCGCCTACCGGCTCCGCGTCTGCCCCGATAGCGCGGATCTGTGCCCCGATCCCGGCTGTGGCTGGATCAAGCCCAACGGGTTCTGCGTCAACTGCGGACGCAAGCCGGCGACGACGCAGCAGGACATCATGACGGCCATCGGCCTCACCGCCCGCGTCATCGGCCACCCCAGCCACCGCCTGACCGTCCCCACCGTCACCGGCCCGCTGGTGATCGACTGCGAGCTGATCAGCGCCCTGCGGGGGATGC
>JBEIQZ010000585.1:0-3771 GCA_040376255.1 Alphaproteobacteria bacterium | reverse complement strand
GATCTCGACATCGGCATGAAGAACTTCTCCCAGAACGGCCCCCGCGTCCCCGCCACCTTCCTCCACGAATAGCCCCGGATAGCCCCGGAACCCAGGAGTCCCCATGTCTGCTGAGAGCATCGTGATCCTCGATGGCGGTCGACGCACCCCCCGCGCCGATATCCTCGTCGACAACAAGTCCCCCGGCCTCTTCTCCCGCTTCACCACCACGCAGCTCGGCGGCCTCTCCATCGCCGGGACGCTCGCCAACACCCGCCTCGACCCCGCCCTCATCGGCCACGTCGTCATGGGCATGGCCCAGCACAGCCACCGGGACTCCATCTACGGCGCCCAGGGTATGCGCTGGCGCGGCGGGCTCGGCAAGGACGTCCCCGCCCTCACCGTCGCCCGCATCTGCGGCAGCGGCGCGGAGGCCATCTGCGTCGGCGCCGAGATCATCCTCGCCGGTCTCCGCCACGACACCGACCGCCCGTTCATGGTCGTCGGCGGCGCCGAGAGCATGCAGTACCCCTTCAGCCTCTACAACTACCGGGGCCAGAAGGTCGGCGCCGCCACCCAGAAGTACGGCCCCGTGGACGTCTCGGCCCTCCCGCCCGGCACCCACCTCCAGGACATGCTCCTGATGAGCCTCTACGACCCCAGCGCAAAAATGGCGATGGCCAACACCGCCGAGAACCTGGGCCGGAAGTACAACATCACCCGCGAAGCCGCCGACGCCTTCGCCCTCCGCTCCCACGTCCGCGCGAAGCTCGCCCGCGACAACGGCTGGGTCGATGAGGAGATCGTCCCCGTCGAGGTCGGCCTCCCCGACGGCTCCACCGTCACCGTCAAGTACGACACCCACATCATCGAGAACCCCAGCCTCGAGAAGATGGCCCGCCTCCCCGCCGCCTTCGAGGCCGGTGGCATCATCTCCCCCGGCAACGCCAGCGCCGTCGTCGATGGCGCCGCCTCCATGATCATCGGCAAGGAGTCCGATGCCGCCCGCGCGGGCGCCGCACCCCTCGCCCGCATCGCCGGGATGGGCGTCGCCGCCTGCGAGCCGCAGCTCATGGGCTGGGGCCCCGTCCCCGCTGTCCGCAAGGCGCTCGCGAAGGCCGGAATTTCGGGGAAGGATGTGGACGTCGTGGAGTTGAATGAGGCGTTCGCGCCGCAGGCCCTCGCCTGCATGCGGGACTTCGCGGAGATGGGGATCGATCCGGAGATCGTCAACCCCGTCGGGAACGCCATCGCGCTCGGTCACCCGCTCGGGGCCACCGGGGCGCTGCTCACCCTCACCTGCGCCTATACGCTCCGGCGGACAGGGAAGCGGTGGGGGGTGGTGACGATGTGCATAGGGGGAGGGCAGGGGATCGCGCTGGTGCTGGAGCGGGTGTAGAAGGGGGGGAACGCAACCACGGAAGCACGGAAGCACGGAAGGCACGGAAAAGGCGAAAGACAAAAGGCGAAAGGCAGGGGGCTTCGCCTGATGGGATAGATATCCCTGGTGGGAGGCTGAATATCTGTCTATGCGGATGGAGGTATGGAGGGTGCGCGCCGGGCGCAGATCACTGCTTCGGACGGAGATCGACGCGGCACAGGTGGTTCCAGGGTCAGGGCTTCCACGCTATATTGAGGAACAAAACAGAAAATATCCCTCACAACCAGCGAAGCCCCTCTCCCCGCCTTCCGCCTTTTGCCTTTTCCGTGCTTCCGTGCTTCCGTGGTTGCGTTTTCCCTACCCGCCATCACTTCCCCTTGATCATCAGCTCCGGCGAAGGCGCCGCAATCACCATATTCCCCTTCTCCCCCGCCTCTTTATAAATCCCCGGCATCTTCTGCTGCAGATCATACTGCAAAAAAGCCGGGTTCTCCGCCAGCGCCCGCCCGATCTCGGTGATGCGTGCGGCCTCGATCTGTCCTTCCTTCTGCGCCAGCTCCCGCTTCTTGTCAGCGGTCTCGATCTCTGCCGCCACGCGCTCCCGCTCTGCGATGGCCTTGTCCTTCAGGACGGACTGGACGGCGCGTTCGGTGTTGGCGTGATCCATCTCCTCGGGGAAGTCCATGTTGGAGAGGTTGATCTCGTCGATGGCGATGAAGTTCTGGGGGCGGGAGGCGAGGAGGTCGAGGAAGCGCTTGCGGATACCGGAGAGGATCTCTTCGCGCTTGTTGTTGAGGTCGTTGGCGTTGTGGGGCGAGATGTTCTCGCGGACGGCTTCGCCGAGGGCGCCCCGGACGAAGGTGTTGTAGAGCTGTTCGGCGGTGATGTAGCCGTTGGGGCCGGGGGCGACGGCGTCGAGGGTCTTGCTGACGACCTCATCGGCGCAGTCGGCGCGGTAGCGGACGTAGATGTCGAGGCCGAACTGGACGCCGTCGCGGGTGAGGGCGGTCATGGGCTCTTTGACGGAGCCGATGCTGCAGTCGATCATGCGCAGCTCGTCATAGAGGCCGGTGAAGTAGGTGCCGGGGCCGAGGACGGGGCCGTCGAAGCCGTTGCCGCCGGTGAAGCCCGCGAGGATGCCGGTGCGGTCGAACATGCGGCCCTTGTAGGCCTGGGGGATGTCGGCGCTGTTGCAGGCGAAAAGCGAGAGGAGAGCGGTGATCATCATGGGAGGAGAGTATTCACGGTATTCCCATCGGCTACAGATCGTGACATCTCTGTCAGCGTTGCGGCGGTGGATAGCAGAGGTATAATGCGGAGGGCGAGGGTGAATGATGTCGTTGTTCAGATCTTTCCTGCTGTTTCCGGCATTGCTCGCGATCCCGTCCCCGGCGCTGGCCTTCTGCGGAACCTATGTCGGTGGGAGCGGCGAGGCGCTGCTGAACCGGGCGGCCTCGGCGGTGATGGTGCGGCAGGGGGAGCGGACGACGCTGACGCTGGCGATGGACTACGAGGGGGACGCCGCGTCGTTCGCGCTGCTGCTGCCGGTGCCGGAGGTGCTGACGGCGGAGGACGTGCGGACGGTCGATCCGGCGCTGCTGAACAAGGTGGCGCAGTACGCGACGCCGCGCATGGTGAGCTACACCTGCGACGACGTGGCGCCGGTGTACCCGCGCGGGGCGCCGGTGTGCGCCTTCTCGATGGGGTGCGCGGACGCAGGCAAGATGGCGCTGGACTCGGGGCTGATGCTGGACGGGGCGCCGCTGGAGGACTCGGTGGAGGTGGAGGCGGCGTTCTCGGTGGCGGCCTATGAGATCGCGGTGCTGTCGGCGGAGGAGTCGTCGGATCTGGAGGGCTGGCTGGGGCGGAACGGCTACGCGATCCCGGCGGGCGGGCGGGAGATCCTGCAGGAGTACATCGACGCGGGTTCGTACTTCCTGGCGGCGAAGGTGACGCTGGAGACGCTGCAGGAGGGCGGCCAGTGGCTGCCGCCCTTGCAGTTCGCCTATGACAGCCCGGTGTTCGCGCTGCCGATCCGCATCGGGACGATCTCCTCGCCGGGGGAGCAGGAGGTGGTGATCTACACGCTGACGGATGAGGCGGCGGGGGCGGCGGGGATCGCGAATTACCCGCAGGCGACGGTGGAGGACGAGTGCATGCCGCGCGGGGCGGGCGGGCTGGGCGAGGTGTACCCGGCGGCGCTGACGGCGGCGCTCGGCGGGGAGGCGGGGTGGGTGCGGGAGCATGCGTGGAGCCTCGGGCAGATCTGCGACCCCTGCACGCTGCCCGATGCGTTCACGGATTCCGATTTCCGCCTCGGGGGCACCAACGCGAAGGGATATCACCTCGGCATGGCCTACGGCCTCGCCAGCGATACCTGGTTCACGGCCCGGTGGCTGAGCGCATCGGAG
>JBEIQZ010000673.1:0-2850 GCA_040376255.1 Alphaproteobacteria bacterium | reverse complement strand
GGCGAGGGCGTGAGCGCGGCGGACTGCCTGCACCACGACGAGACCGATCCGTTCCTCGCGGCGATCCTCGCGCGCATGGACTACCCGGAGTACCCGGTGCCGATGGGCGTGATCCACCGGCTGCCGCGCCCGACCTACGACGTGCTGGCAAACGAGCAGATCGTGGCGGCGCAGACGCGCGGGAAGGGCGATCTCCAGAAGCTGCTCAGCGGCGGCGAGACCTGGAAGATCGGGGGCTGATCGGTGATGGCGCTTCAGGATCAGCCGGGCCGGCTCCGGCCCATCGACACGCTCACGGCGGCGGAGGCGGCCGGGCTGGTCGGCGTGCTGTGCGACATCGACGACACGCTGACCTGGGAGGGGCGGCTGCGCCCGGAGGCGTTCGCGGCCCTCGCGGCGGCGCAGGCGGCGGGACTCGCGGTGATCCCGGTGACCGGGCGGCCGGGCGGCTGGGTCGATCACATCGCCCGGATGTGGCCGGTGCAGGGCGTGGTCGGGGAGAACGGCGGCCTCTGGTTCTACATGGAGCAGGCGGACGCCGGCCCGGCCCGGCTGCGGCGCTGCTTCCTCCAGCCGGCGGCGGAGCGCGCTTCGAATCGGCTGCGACTGGACGCGCTGGGGGCGCAGATCCTGGCGGCGGTGCCGGGGACGGCGCTGGCCTCCGATCAGCCCTACCGCGAGCTGGATCTCGCCATCGACTTCTGCGAGGACGTCCCCCGGCTCCCGGAGGCGGCGGTGGATCGCATCGTCGCCTGCTTCGACGCTGCAGGCGCGACCTGCAAGGTGTCCTCGATCCATGTGAACGGCTGGTACGGCGGCTTCGACAAGCTGACCGGCTTCGAGCGGCTGGCCGGGGCGCTCGGGCTGACCGCCGATCCCGCCCGCTGGATCTTCGTCGGGGACTCCGCCAACGACGCGCCGATGTTCTCCCACTTCCCGCGCTCAGTCGGGGTCGCCAACGTCGACGACTTCCTGCACCGGATCCCGGTGTGGCCCGCCTTCCGCGCCCCGCTCCCCGGCGGCGCGGGCTTCGCGCAGGTGATCGCGCAGGTGCTCGCGCGCCGTCCGGGGTAGCTGGCACCGCGCTTGCAATCTGTCCGGTATGTCCTTCCTTGTCGCCATCGATCTGAGCGCCCCGTCTTATGCGGCGATAGAGGTCGCTTCATGGCTCGGCAAGGCGCTGGGAGAGGACGTGTGGCTGTTGCACGTATCGCCCGGCCAGCCCTCGCTGGAGCTGCTGGCCGCCCTCTACCAGCTCGCCGCCCCGCTGCGGGAGGCGGGGGTCCCGGCGCGGCTCCGCACCGTGAGCGGCGCGATCGCCCCTCAGATCATCCATGAGGCGCGCCGGCGCGGCTGCCGCTGGATCCTTACCGGCACATCGGGCACCCGGGACGACGGGAGCGTGGCGCGGGCGCTGATGGCGCGATCCGCGCTGCCGGTCCTGGCCGTCCGCCCTGCCGACGCCGGGCTGCCCCGCGCGCTTCCCCATATCAGCGGCGTCTTCCTGCGCGCCCCTCCGCGCAGCCGGGCGCCGCTCTCCTGGGACATCGCCGGGCTCCTGGCAGACACGCTCCGCGTCCCGTTGCGGCTGATCGCCGCGGGGGAGACCTGCGGGCCGGACGTCTGCGCCGCCGACGCGCTCGTCGTGCTGGCCCCCGATCAGCCGATCAACCTCGACGACGAGCGCTGCACCGCGCTGCTGGTGAGCAGCCCTGTGCCAGAGCGAGCAGCGGGTGTGGCAGAATACACAGCCTGACAGGAAGCCCTGAGATTGCGGGGCGCCACTTGCTCCGCCATGTCTGTTCCGGTACATGCTCACTTATGCAAAACGTGGCGCAGGACTGGCAGGAATTGATGTCGTGGGTCGGGTTCGGGCCGGAGGACGGGATCCGGCTCCAGAACCTCCTGCCGCTGGTGGAGCCGGAGCTGGAGCGGATAACGGATCGGTTCTATGAGGCGATCCAGCGCTCTCAGGCGCGGGCGGTGCTGCAGGATGACGCGCAGGTGCTCCGGCTGAAGGGGACGCTCCAGGTCTGGATCCGCGAGATGCTGGCCGGGCCGCACGGAGAGGCCTACTGGGAGCGCCGGCGCCACATCGGACAGACGCATGTGCGGGTCGGGATGCCCCACCGGTATGTGTTTCCGGCGATGGATCTGATCCGTCAGGATCTCGTCCACATCGCGATCAAGGCGTTCGGCGCGGAGGGGGCGATCCTCTACTGCCACTCGCTGAACCGGGTGACCGACATCGAACTGGCGATCATGTCCTCGACGTACATGGAGGCCCACGAGCATGTCCAGCTCCGCTCCCTGCAGGATCTGATCATCGGCAACATGCCGGTCACCATCCTCTGCCTCGGCGATAACGGGCGCGTCACCGCCGCGACCCGCCCCTCCACCCGGCTGTTCGGCTCCAGCGCCGAGGTCGGGCGCCGCTACGAGGACTTCCTGCCCGCCGATCTGATCGAGGCCGCCGATCTGCCCAGCCTGCTGGGCCGCGCGCTCGCGACCGACGAGACCATCGACATCCCGCGCATCCTCGTCGGGAGCGGGCCGGAGGCGCGGCAATTCCGGCTGGTGGTGGTGCCGCTCCGGCACGAGCTGGCGCGGCTGCTGCTGCACATCGAGGAGGTGACGGAGGTGGTGCGCGCCGAGTCCCGCGCCCAGCAGGCCGAGTCGCTCGCCCGCATCGGCACGCTCGCGGCGAACATCGCCCACGAGATCCGGAACCCGCTCACCGCCATATCCACCACCCTCCAGGTGATCTCCGGCACCCTGCCCGTCGAGGATCGCCGCCGCCAGATCCTCAGCAAGGTCGGGGAGCAGGTGCAGCGCCTCGACCGGCTGGTC
>JBEIQZ010000301.1:0-7524 GCA_040376255.1 Alphaproteobacteria bacterium | reverse complement strand
GGGGATGGGGGAGGGAGAGGATGTTTTCGGGAGGGAGCGGGCGGAGGGGCGGGTGAGGGCGCAGGGCGGGGGGGGGCTGGGGGAGCGGCTCAGAGCGGCGCTGGCGGGCGGGGGGATCGCGGTGGGGACGGACGCGCCGACGATGACGGTGGGGGTGATACGGGAGGCGATGGAGGCGCTGGAACAGGTGGACTGCTGCTTCGCGCCGGCGCTGGACGGGGGGTATGTGCTGGTGGGCGTCCGGGACAGCGATGGGATCTTCGAGGGCGTGGAGTGGTCGACAGATCGCACACTGGAGACACAATTGGCGCGGGCCGCAGAATTGGGAAGATCCGTCCGGCTGCTGGAGCAGGTGGGCGGTGGCGCATGGCTGGACATAGATGAACCCGACGATCTCAGACGCCTCAAAACCGGAATAACCCAGACCCGGACCGCCCCGGAGACCCACCGACTCCTCAAAACACTGCCCATCCAATAACCCCACCCGCCTCCCCGCCTAAGGTATCCACCATGCTCTCTCTCCTGATCTCTGAGGCGCTGGCCCACGGCTCCTCCTACAACACGACCCGCCTCTCCGTCGTGGGCGACCCCTTGAACGGCGCGGGCCACGCCTGGGCAGTCGTAGATGGCTGGGGCCTGATCCACAGCGGCGACGGGGAGAATTGGGAGTGGGTGTGTGAGGAGTCGCTGGGGGTGACGGCCTCGTATGACGTGCTGGCCTGGGAGGCGGGGGCGGTGGTGGCGACCTCGGGCGGGCTGTTGTGGCTGGAGGGGGGGTGCGCGGCGTCGCCGATCGGGGGGCTCCCTGACGCGGCGCCGGTGACGCTGCTGCAGCAGCAGGGGGATCGGTTCCTGGCGGCGGCGACGGGCGCTGAGCAGGCGGGGCTGTGGGACTGCGGGCTGGAGGGTTGCCGGGAGACCGGGCTGGTGGGGGCGGCCCCGGCGCGGCGGTTCGTGCGGTCGATGGTGGCGGATCGGGGGGTGGAGGGGCGGGTGTGGGCCTCGGTGCTGCGCGAGGAGGACATGGCGGCGGAGGTCTGGCGGGCGGAGGCGGGCGGGGCGTGGGAGCGGGTGGCGGGCGCGGGGGGGACGGGCTGGGGGGCGGGCAGCGACGCGCGGGTGCTGCTGGCGGACGGGGATCGGCTGCTGGTGTGGGAGCAGCCCCGGTCGGACGCGGCGATCCCGGCGCTGCTGCGGAGCGCGGACGGGGGCCGGAGCTTTGTGCGCGGGTTCGAGCTGGGGAGCTACCAGGACCCGATCCCGACGCTGGTGGAGATCGGCGGGCGGACGTTCCTGAGCTCCTGGCTGGGGCGGACATGGTGCGCGGAGGACGGAGGGGGAGAATTCCGCGAGGTGAGCCAGGAGGCGCCGCTGCTGCGGTGCGGGGCGGAGGCTGCAGGGCGCACCTGGGTCTGCGCGGATCACTTCGCGGACGGCTATGACATCGGGATCGCGGACGGGGGCGGCTTCAGCCCGATGGCCTGCCTGGATCAGGTGGCTCTGGGGACATGCCAGCAGCAGGCATGCGGCGAATTGTACTTCGCCTTCAGCACCTACGGGGGCAGCACGGCGGGGGTGTGCGGGCAGGAGCCGGAGGACACCGGGGCGGAGGAGGCGCGGGCCTGCGGCTGCGGGGGCCGGGACAGCGGGGCGGGGCTGCTGGTGCCGGGGCTGATCGGGGCGGGGCTGATCAGGGGTCGCAGCAGGCGGCGCACCGGTTAGCATGCCGGCTCTCCCCGGAGCCGCCATGCACATCCTGATCGCCGACAAGCTCGCCCCCGCCGTCCCCGCCCGCCTCCAGGCGTTCGGGGCGGTCACCGTCGACACCGCCGCCAAGGACGCCGCCCTCACCGCGCGCATCCGGGAGCTCGACCCGGAGGTGCTGATCGTCCGCAGCACGAAGGTCACCGCCGCCGACATCGAGGCCGGGAAGAACCTCGCGCTGATCATCCGGGCGGGCGCGGGGGTCAACACCATCGACCTCAACGCCGCCTCCCGGCTCGGCGTCTACGTCGCCAACTGCCCGGGGCGCAACGCGGTGGCCGTCGCGGAGCTGACCATCGGCCACCTGATCAACCTCGACCGCCGCCTCCCCGACAACGTCGCCGCGCTGCGCGCCCACCGCTGGGACAAGAAGACCTTCGGCGCCGCGCGCGGCCTCTACGGGCGGACGCTGGCGATCATCGGGACGGGCCAGATCGGGCAGGAGGTGATCCGCCGCGCCCTCGCCCTGGGGATGCAGATCGTCGCGTGGTCGCGCTCCCTCACCCCCGCCGCCGCCGCCGCCCTCGGCGTCCGCCACGCCGCCAGCCCCGCCGAGGCCGTCGCGGGGGCCGACGCCGTCAGCGTCCACCTCGCGCTCAGCAAGGACACGCGCGGCCTCGTCAACGCTGACATCTTCGCTGCGATGAAGCCCGGCGCCTTCTTCATCAACACCTCCCGCGCCGAGGTCGTCGATGAGCCCGCCCTCGTCGCCGCCATCGACGCGAAGAAGCTGCGCGTCGGCCTCGACGTCTTCGCCAACGAACCCTCCGCCGCGCAGGGGACCTTCGCCGATGTCCTGACCGATCACCCCGCCGTCTACGGCAGCCACCACATCGGCGCCTCCACCGATCAGGCAGAGGAGGCCGTCGGCGAGGCCACCGTGGAGATCGTCGCCGCCTACAAGGCCGGCTCCGCGATCCCCAACTGCGTCAACCTCGCCACCCGCACCCCCGCCACCCACATGCTCGTCATCCGGCACGAGGATCGCGTCGGCGTCCTCGCGGGCATCCTCGATCAGCTCCGCATCGCCTCGATCAACGTCGAGGACATGCAGAACATCATCTTCTCCGGCGGCAAGGCCGCCTGCGCCCGCATCTCCATCGTCGGGGAATTGCCCGCTGAGCCGCTCGCCGCCCTCCAGGGGCTCGCGCACATCTACGCGGTCGCGCAGGTGAAGCTTTAGGAATAGAAGGAGGGGATGAACGCCCTCCGCCTGGACGAACGCATCCCCGAAAAAGGCTTCAAGACCCCGGATGAGGCGCTGTACGCCTTCCTCGCCTGGGTGGACGATCAGAAGCTGACCCTCTACCCGCACCAGGAGCAGGCGATCCTCAGCCTGTTCCTGGGCAACCATGTGGTGCTGGACGCGCCCACCGGATCGGGCAAGTCGCTGGTGGCGACGGCGATGCACTTCAAGAGCTTCGCCGAATTGGGGCGCGCCTGGTACACCGCCCCGATCAAGGCGCTGGTGAGCGAGAAGTTTTTTGCGCTCTGCAAGATCTTCGGGGCCGAGCATGTCGGCATGATGACCGGCGACGGCGCGATCAACCGCACCGCCCCGATTCTTTGTTGTACCGCCGAGATCCTCGCGAACCTCGCCCTGCGCGAGGGCGAGGACGCGAAGGTCCACAGCGTCGTGATGGACGAGTTCCACTACTACGGCGACCGGGATCGCGGCATGGCCTGGCAGATCCCGCTGCTGCGCCTGCCGAAGACCGCTTTTCTGTTGATGTCCGCCACCCTCGGCGACACCACGCGCATCCGCGAGGATCTGGAGCGCCGCACCGGCCGCACCGTCGAGGAGGTGCGCGGCAGCCACCGCCCCGTCCCGCTCGAATACCAGTACTGCATGACGCCGACGCACGAGACGATCCCCGAATTGATCCGCACCGGCAAAGCGCCGGTCTATGTCGTCCACTTCGCCCAGCACGACGCCACCGAGCAGGCGCAGGCGCTCACCAGCGTCGAGGTCTGCCAGAAGGAGGAGAAGAAGGCGATCCAGGAGGCGATCCGGGGCTTCCGCTTCCACAGCCCCTTCGGCCCGACCGTTAAAAAATACCTGAACCACGGCATCGGCCTCCACCACGCCGGGCTGCTGCCGCGCTACCGGCTGCTCACCGAACAGCTCGCCCAGAAGGGGCTTTTGAAGGCGATCTGCGGCACCGACACGCTCGGGGTCGGGATCAACGTCCCGATCCGCACCGTGCTGTTCACGCAGCTCTGCAAGTTCGACGGCGAGAAGGTCGATATCCTGAAGGTGCGCGACTTCAAGCAGATCGCCGGTCGCGCCGGTCGCGCCGGGTTCGACTCCATCGGCTACGTCCACTGCCAGGCGCCCCCGCACATCATCGAGAACGCCCGCACCGAGGCGAAGATCACCGACCCGAAGAAGCTCCGCAAGGTCGTCAAGGCCCAGCCGCCGACGCGCGGCTACAAGCACTGGGATCAGCAGACCTTCCAGAACCTCATCGACCGCCCCCCCGAGCCGCTGGAGAGCCGGTTCCAGGTCGATCACGGGCGCCTGCTCTCGCTGATGCAGCATGCCCAGGAGACCCACGACGACGCCCACCGGGGCTATGAGGCGATGTACGAGCTGATCGAGCAGAGCCACGCCCCGCCCGCCCAGCGCGAGAAGCTCCACCGCGACACCGAGGCGCTGCTCCAGAGCCTGATCCGCGCCGCCGTCGTCGCGAAGGACGGCTACAAGCTCACCCTCGACCCGAACCTCCAGCAGGACTTCAGCATGCACCACACGCTGTCCCTGCTGCTGATCGAGGCCATCGCCGTCCTCGACATGAAGGAGCCCGACTACGCCCTCCACCTGCTTAGCTGGATCGAGGCGATCCTGGAGAGCCCGCGCGCCGTGCTGCTGAAGCAGGTCGACCGCGAGAAGCGGGCGAAGCTCATGGAATTGAAGGCCGCAGGCGTCCCCTACGAGGATCGCCTGACCGCCCTCGAAGATGTGACGTTCCCGAAGCCCCACGCCGAGGAGATCTACGCCCTCTACGAAGCCTGGCGCAACCACCACCCCTGGATGTCCGTCGACGCCGTCCAGCCCAAGACCATCGCCCGCGAGATCGTCGAGCGCCAGTGCTCCTTCGCCGACTACATCCAGGAATTGGAGATGATGCGCGCCGAGGGCGTATTGCTCCGATACCTCACCGACGTCTACAAGGCGCTGCTCCAGAACGTCCCCGCCGACCGGCGCACCCCCGCCGTCACCGAGATGATCGGGTTCCTCCGGGCGATGCTCGGCATGGTCGACAGCAGCCTGCTCACCGAGTGGGAGCAGTTGCTCAGCGGCAAGGATCTCAAGGAGGAGCCGCGCAAGCTCGACATCTCCGCCGACCGCCCCGCCTTCCTCGCCCGCATCCGCGCCGAGATGCAGGCGATCATCCGGGCGATGGCCCGCTCCGACTGGGAGGAGGCCGCCGCCTGCACCCGCCGCGCCGAGGACGGGCCGTGGGGGCCGCAGGAGATCGAGGCGGCGATGCGCCCGTTCTTTGAGGAGTTCTCCGAGCTCTCCTTCGATCACCGCGCCCGCATGGCCGAGCACTTCCGCATCCAGGCCGACGGGCCGCACCGCTGGATCGTCCGGCAGCGCCTCTTCCCGCCCGCGCACCGCGAGCAGCAGCCGGATCTGGCGGGGTTCGAGCCGGAGGAGAGCGGGAGCGGGTGGGCGATCTCGGGGCGGGTGGATCTGCGGGGGGATACGAACCCGGAGGGGCCGCTGGTGGAGGTGACGGAGATCGGGGAGTGAGGGGGCGCTTCGCGCCAAGGACACGAAGGAACGAAGGACACGGAGAGAGGCAGTTGTTCAGGAATCCTGCGATTCGCGCTCTCAATTGCCTAACGCCACATGAGCGGTGTTGAGAGTGATTCCAACGAAGGACAAAATCCCCACTCGACTCATAAAGCCCATGTTCCTCCTCCCTCCCTGCCTCCTCTCTGCCTTTCCTTCGTGTCCTTCGTTCCTTCGTGTCCTTGGCGCGCAGCGCCCCCATCCCCCGTGTTAACCCCCGCCAAGGAGCCCCCATGCCTGACCACCGCATCCACAACTTCAACGCCGGCCCCGCCGCCCTCCCCCTCTCTGTCGTCGAGGAAGTGCAGGCCGCCCTCCCCAACTTCCAGAACACCGGTATGGGCCTCCTGGAGATCTCGCACCGCTCCAAGCCGTTCCAGGGGGTGATCGACAGCGCGACGGCGCGGCTGCGGCGGGTGCTGGACGTACCGGCGGACTACCAGATCCTGTTCCTGCAGGGCGGGGCGTCGCTGCAGTTCTACATGAGCGCGCTGAACCTGCTGCGGGCGGGCGAGGAGGCGGACTACCTGGTGACGGGGACGTGGGCGAAGAAGGCGCTGCAGGAGGCCCAGAAGATCTCTGTCAACGCGAAGGGCATCTGGGACGACAAGGCGAACAATTACAAGAACGTGCCGGGGGACGCAGACTACACAGTTCGGGAGAATGCAGCCTACCTTCACTACACGACCAACAACACGATCTTCGGCACTGAGTACCGGCGCACCCCTGCTGCATACGGGAAGCCGCTCGTGGCCGACGCCTCCTCGGACATCGCGGGGGTGCCGCTGGACGTGGCGGCGCACGGGCTGATCTACGCGGGCGCGCAGAAGAACCTGGGGCCGAGCGGGGTGACGGTGGTGATCGTGTCGCCGTGGGCGCTGTCGCGGGTGCCTGCGGGGCTGCCGGCGATGCTGGACTACGCGCTGCAGGTGAAGGAGGGGTCGATGTACAACACGCCGAACACCTTCGGGATCTACGTGCTGGATCGGACGATGGCCTGGGTGGAGGCGAACGGCGGGCGCGAGGGGATGATCGCGCGGAACGCCGAGAAGGCGGGGCTGCTCTACGCGGAGCTCGACCGGAGCGCGTTCTGGACGACCCACGCGGCGCCGGGGTCGCGGTCGTGGATGAACGTGACCTGGCGGCTGCCCACCGAGGCGCTGGAGGAGCAGTTTGTGAAGGAGGCGAAGGCGGCGGGCATGGAGGGGCTGAAGGGCCACCGCTCGGTCGGCGGCATCCGGGCCAGCCTGTACAACGCCATCGAGCCCGCCAGCGTGCGCGTCCTGGTGGACTTCATGCAGGACTTCGAGCGCCGCGCTGGTTGATTCTGGCAGGAGTGTGTTAGGGGGCGCCGGTACTGGAGATCCCGTGCCTAAGAAGACGACAGAGAACGGCGCCGCCCACACCCACGATCATGCACATGATGACGCGCACGATCACGACCATGACCATGAGGAAGAGGGCGAGGACATGCTGGAGGACGGCGAGGAGGAAGGCGACGACATCGTCATCCTCTCCGACGCCGAGGGCAACGAGCGGGAATTCCGGTTCCTGACGGTGCTGGAGGTGGACGATCAGCAGTTCGCGCTGCTCACCACGGTCGAGGAGTCCGAAGATCCCGAGGCCCCGACCGAGGTGTTCATCTTCCACTACGACGCCGACGAGGACGGCGGCGAGGTGTTCGGCGACATCGAGGACGAGGCGCTGTTCAACAAGGTGCAGGCGGCGGCTGAGGCCATGCTCTCCGGCGGCGACGACGAAGAGGAAGGGGAATAAGGATGTCTGCCCTCCTGATGCTCGTCGGGCTGTCCGCCTGCAGCGGGGACAAGGACAGCGGCGGCGGAGACAGCGGCGCCGCCCTGGAGCCGATGCTGGCCAACGTGCAGACGGAGGTCTTCGGGAAGTCCTGCGGGTTCAGCAGCTGCCACAGCGGCAGCGGCGCCGGGGGGCTCTCGCTC
>JBEIQZ010000920.1:0-1266 GCA_040376255.1 Alphaproteobacteria bacterium | reverse complement strand
GGATCGTGCGGGTGACGGACGTGCTCTCAGCGGACGGGCAGCTCGGGCTGCTGATGGAGTATGTGGACGGCCCGTCGCTCCAGAAGCTGCTGGAGGACGGGCAGATGCCGATCCCGGAGGTGGATCGGATCTTCCGGGGCATCGTGCAGGCGGTGGGGTTCGCCCACGCCAGCGGTTTTGTCCACCGGGATCTGAAGCCTGCGAACGTGCTGATGGCGCGGAGCGCGGACGGGCAGTGGTTCCCCCGGATCACCGACTTCGGGTTGGCGAAGGCGTGGATGGAGGAGGAGTCCGGACACAACACCAAGACCGGCTGGCTCATGGGGACGCCCGGCTTCATGTCCCCGGAGCAGATCGACGACGCGCGCCGGGTCGATCCGCAGACCGATCTGTTCGCGCTCGGGGCGATCCTCTATGAGATGGCCTGCGGACGCCCGGCGTTCACCGGCGCGACCTACGCGCGCATCCTCATGGCGATCCAGCTCGGCCAGTTCACCGCGCCCGAACAGCTCCGCCCCGACATCCCTCCGGCGATAACGCGGGCGATCCGGGCCTGTCTGGAGGTGGAGCGGGAGCAGCGGGTGCGCTCCGCGACAGAATTGCTGGCGATCCTGGACGGGTTCATCCCTGAACCGTACGCCCCGGAGCTTACCGTTATCGACGCGGCGCGGCCCGACATGGCCCGTCCCGCTCCGGCGCGCCACAGCCGGACGCATGTCGGGGCGCATGTCGGGGCGCAGGTCGAGGCCCAGGCCTCTCCGACGATTTATCTGGCAGAGGAGGAGGGCGCGGCGCAGGCCGGTGCTCCTGCCGGTGAACCTGTCAGCGGGCCTGCCAGCGGGCCTGCCAGCGGGCCTGTCAGCGGGCCTGTCAGCGAACCGGAGGGGGGCCGCTGGCTGCCGTGGATGCTGATCGGGCTGGGCGGGCTCGGGGTGGCCGGCGTGGTGTCAGCGGCGGTGCTGCTGTTGGCGATGAACCCGCTCGGGTGGTGGCAGACTGAGGAGTCCGTCGAGCTGATCCCGGAGGTGCCGCAGGCGCAGGAGCCGCCGGAGCCGGGGCTGAAGGCGCAGGGGCCGCCGGAGCCGGGGCTGAAGGCGCAGGGACCGCCGGAGCCGGGGCTGAAGGCGCAGGGGCCGGACGCATCGGCGGTCGCAGCGGTCCCGGCGGCGACCCCGGCGACCCCGGCGGGTACAGCGGCTCCGGCGACCCCGGTGAGGACGACAGTCCCGGCGACCCCGGCGGCGACCCCGGCGGCGACCCCGGCGG
>JBEIQZ010000691.1:0-2643 GCA_040376255.1 Alphaproteobacteria bacterium | reverse complement strand
GGTTCAGCAGGGTGGCGTGGCGGGGGCCGGCAGCGTGGAGGCGGACGGTGCGGAGGCCGGGGTCGTCCGCGTCGGGGGCGAGGCGGACGCGCAGGTGATCGGCGGGCCAGAGATCGGGGAAGCGGTCGGCCCACTCGACGAGCCAGACGCCGAGCCCGAGCCGCTCCGGGATGTCGAGGGCGTGGAGCTCCTCCGGGCGTTCGAGGCGGTAGAGATCGGCGTGGAACAGGTGGAGCGCGCCCGACGCCTCCGGGGGGTATTCGGACACGAGGATGAAGGTCGGGGACTGGACGGGGCCGGTCACCCCCAGCCCGGCGGCGATACCCTGGGCGAAGCAGGTCTTCCCCGCCCCCAGCGGCCCCTCCAGCAGCAGGACGGCCCCGGGGAACAGGCGGGCGGCGATCTCGCGCCCGAGGGCGCGGGTGGCGGCGGCGTCCGGACAATGGCGGGTATTGTGCATTGGATCTCCTGCGGGGGCTTGTGTGCATCGCGGGCCGGTTCGTCAAGAGGCCGGTTCGTCAAGAGCAGCACGGGGGGATATAGCGCCGCGCCGGAGCAAACGGTTGAGCCACTCAGCAGAGAAGATCCTGCTCATCGAGGACGACCCGTCCATCGTGAAGGGTCTGGAATTGAACCTCGGGCTGATCGAGGGCTACATCCTCCGCCACGCCGCCACCGGGCCGGAGGGCGTGCGGCAGGCGCTGGAGTGGCGGCCGGATCTGATCCTGCTCGATCTGATGCTGCCCGGGATCGACGGCTACGAGGTCTGCCGCCAGATCCGCCGCGCCGGGATGGGCTGCCCGATCATCATCCTCTCTGCGCGCGGGGCTGAGCCGGAGAAGGTAATGGGCCTTGAGCTCGGCGCGGATGACTACGTGACCAAGCCGTTCGGGCTTCAGGAATTGCTCGCCCGCGTCAAGGCGCAGCTCCGGCGCACGCGCCCTCAGCCCTCCGCCGCCGGACCGACCCGCTTCGGGGAGGTGGTGGTGGATCTTCAGGCGGGGGAGGTCCGGCGCAACGGAGAGCCGATCGAGCTGACGGCGAAGGAGCTGAAGCTCCTTGAGTTCTTCCTGAAGCGCGAGGGCCGCGTCGTGACCCGGCAGATGATCCTCGACGGGGTATGGGGCGAAGAGTACTTCGGCACTGAGCGCACGGTCGACAACTTCATCACCCGCCTGCGCCAGAAGCTCGACGACGCAGAGCCGAGGTTCTTCCAGACGGTGCGCGGGATCGGCTACCGCTTCCGCAGCAACGGGGCCGGGTAGCCCGAGTTATGACGCCGCGATCCGGGGTGTTGCGATGTATACTCTGCCGATGCTGAAGTATCTGATCCTCCTCGCGGGCTGTACGTCGCCGACGCGCGTCCACACCATCGCGCCGGTCGGGACGCCCCCGGTCGAGACCGCGCCGGTCGAGGCCGCGCCTGAGCTCCCTCCCCCCGGCCACCACTCCGGCTACCAGCCCGGCCCGGCGCTGCTGAAGTCGCCGCAGGAGGTCTGGTTCCTCATGCTCGACGGGCCGGTCGTCGCGCCGATCCAGACGGAGGCGGGGCGCTTCTTCGCCGTCGCCAACGGGACGGTCTACGGCGTCAGCAAGGACGGGAAGCTGCTCTGGAAGCAGAAGAACGGCGCGACCGATGTGCGGATCGGCGCATCAGGTCTCTGGGTGACCGCCCCGGATCGCCTGCTGCTCCTCCAGCCCTCAGACGGCACCGTCCTCCGGACCGTCGACGCGCCCGGCATCCGTGGACCGGCAGAGGAGACCGGCGGAGGGCAGGGTGCCGGAGGGCAGGGTGCCGGAGGGCAGGGCGCCGGAGAGGTCGCCTGGATCTCCCGGCAGGCCACGCTCACCACCGGCGCCGGGGCCGTCCCGATCAACCAGACCCCGGTGGGCCACCTCGCCGCCGGCGCAGACGGGACGATCTTTGTCACCACGCTGGAGGGTGAATTGCTCGCGATCCAGGGGACTGACATCCGGTGGCGGACGCTCCTCCCCGGCTCCGCCTGCAGCGGGGCGACGCTCGACGCGGGGCGCGTCTACGTGCCGATCGCCGCCGCCGGGAAGGAGCAGGGCGGGATCGTCGCCTACGATCGCGCGACCGGCGCTGAGGTCTGGCGCTTCCGGACGGGGTACCAGCCGGGCGGCTCGCTGTCTGTCGGGGAGTCGGTCTGGATCGCCGACAAGGACGGGACGATCTACGCGCTCAACCCCTCAGACGGGGCGGAGATCTGGCGGGCGGAGGGCAGCGGAGAGTACCGGACGCAGGCGATCTGGAGCGGGCGCTCGCTCTACGCCGGGAACGGGGACGGGCGGATCTACCGGATCGACCTCGACGACGGGGGGGCAGCCTGGTCGATGTCGCTGGGGGCGCCGGTGACCGGTGACCCGGTGATGGAGGGGGGGCTGCTGGTGGTGGGGACGGCGGCGGGGCGGCTGGTCGGGCTGGCGGAGGTGTATTGATATCACAGGGGATCCGGTTGAGGGGGGAGGAGGGGGAGTGGCGGGTGCGGTGCCTGGGGGCGCCTGACTGGATGGAGGCGGCGGGGACGGAGGCGGGGGCGCGGGTGGCGTTCAGCGCGGGGGATCGGCTGATCTGGGGGGATCTCGGGGCGGACGGGGACGACGGAGCGGCGGGGCGCGGGG